>CAYOLL010000115.1:0-19541 GCA_964404765.1 uncultured Gemmatimonadota bacterium
AGCGGCACAATTTTGGTCGGCTCCGCCTCATGCTGAATCAACTCCGGCACAACCCGTTTTCCAGCCACCACATTGACCATGCCAATATGCTCAACGCGCACCAGCAAACGCGCCATCAGATAGGAAAACCAGTTGATTTTATAGATAATAATCATCGGGCGACCGATAATGCCGGTTTCCAGCGTCGAAGTACCGGATTTAACCAGGACCACATCAGAGGCATGAATCATATCATAAACGTACTCGTGAACACAGCAGACAGGTGCGCCAAATTTGTCTAAATAAGACTGCAGTAAACCGGGCGGCAGCGTCGCGGCGACGCCGAGAACGAGTTGCAACTCCGGCAGGCGTCGCTTCAACTCCGCCGCAGAAGCCAGCAACGGCGGTAAAAGGCGCTCGATTTCCTGACGCCGGCTGCCTGGCAAAAGCGCCAAAATTGGCTTGGTAGAATCAAGATTGTGTTTGGCACAAAATGCGGCCCGATCCTGCTCAACCCGCAGCGTTTCCAGCAAAGGATGACCGACAAAATGGGCATCCAGACCAGCCTGACGATAAATAGCTTCTTCAAACGGGAAAATAACGGCAATGCGATTCAGCAGGCGGGCCATTTTCGGTACCCGGCTCTTGTGCCAGGCCCAGACTTGCGGGCTGATGTAGTAAAAAATCGGCGTTTGCACGCCCACCTTGC
Source organism: uncultured Gemmatimonadota bacterium (assembly GCA_964404765.1). Lineage (GTDB taxonomy): Bacteria > 4572-55 > 4572-55 > 4572-55 > 4572-55 > CAYOLL01. The sequence goes on from CAYOLL010000115.1 coordinate 689, forward strand.
GCAAGCGTTCGGCAAGGCGGAGATTAAAACCGGGATAATCAATCAGGATAATCAGATCCGGCTTTTCATTCAGCACAGCAGCAATCATCGTTTTCATCATTTGGCGAATAAACGGCAAATGCTTGATGACCTCGACAAAGCCCAAAAACGCCACCTGCGAGCTATGGTAAATCAAGCGCACTTTTAACGCTTGCATTAAATCGCCGCCAATGCCAAAAAATTCCAAATCCGACGCCAGCACCTGCATGGCCCGCACCAAATTAGAGCCATGTAAATCCGCCGAAGCTTCTCCGGCGATAATAAAAACGCGTCGCGACAAGAGCGTATCCTTTGAAATCGTGGGTAAAGGAATTTAATCGTTTAGGTATACTTTTAACGGACGCAATCTTTCTTTTTTTGGGCATGTCATTCCGCGCGTTTTTAGCCGGAATCTTCTTACAAGCAAACAAGATACCGGATAAAAGCATTCCGGCATGACCGTGAACTTGAAAATGAAATAATGTGGCCGTTGTCAGCATAGTTAGGCTGTAGGTTACTCAACGACTATGACTGCCTAAAAGTCTACAGCCTATCCACCTGCTTTTTAAGCTTTAAAAGCGGTGTCGATCAATCGTTCAAGGTTGTTTGCTATCGGTCGTTTTACGGATGCGTCGGTTTTTTCAAGGGCTAAAGCTCCGGGAGACGGCGGAAAAGGATTTTGCTTTAGATATTCCACCATTTGATTGGCCGGGATTTTCAGGGTTTCGGTAAGCTTTTCATACCAAATTTGTTCGTTTTTGTCGAAAAAGCCATCGCTTAAAAAAACATTCTTGGCAAAAGCAAGCAACAATTCCCGATCCGTGGTCCGGCTCACTTTGGGTAGCGACTCATTAATATCAACGCCGTTTTTCAAATCTTCCTCCAAAAATTCGATTTGAAACGGCTTAAGCGGCAGCGCCGAAAATTTCTGGCGCAGCCAGTTTTTTTCATCATCCTGCAAACCACCATCGGCATAGGCCATAGCAATAGCCGTGCGTAACAGGTTGAATTGACTATAGATGACTAAATTTTCCATCAAGGTTCCCTTTCATAAATAAATTATTTGTCTTGCAGAAGTGTAAATGCTCGTCAAGGGCGTGAAATCATCCAAGATTTTTTTATCGCAAAAAACCGAATTTAATGTTACTCCTTTCCAACCGTGAAATTTGGGGTTTCGAAAACCTGACGGGTCTTTATACGATATGCGGCATCTAACGATTTCAAAAAAAACCGTCAGGTTTAACTCCCAATTTTGTCACTTGGTAAAGAAGCATGATGAAAACTGCTTGCTGCACTTGAATTCTGATTTCAAGTCGGCGAAGGGGCACCTCTTCTCAGAGCATGGGCGGGTGTTCATACTTTTTGCGTTTCCGGAGCAAACGGACATGAGCCTTACGCTGACGGTTCCCATTTCCGACTCACATTTTGTCTGACATGAACAGTTTTATACCAAAATTGAAAATGATTTGCACAACTCAATTTTTTTGAATAATCTTCGTAAAACTTAATGTTTTTGAACCTTTGTGGCGTATCTATGAATTTTTCAGGATAAGGCATTATGCATAATTCGTGTGCAGTGCCTTATATTTTTTGCAGCAAGCCCTGCGTTTTTCAGATTAGCGAACAACCAGATTGCCGTGTGCCTGCCGAATAGCGGCCAGCAGATCCGGGGGCCACTGTGTCAAACGGAAATGTCCGACAATTTTCCAGGTGGGTCGATTCAAGCAGTCTGTGGGCTGAGTACGTCCATTATTCTGAATAACCAATGGACGTGCGCCATCTGCGCTCATCACGTCTGCTACAATGCCGACATGATCGGGCGGTTGATCCGCCGGATCGAAATCCCAGATCACAATATCGCCCGGCAACCAGTCCGCTAATGTCGAAGCATCGAAGGTTGTGGTTAAACTTTGGGCGTTACGCTGCAAAAAAATGAGCTGGTTTGAGACCCGGCGATGATCAATATTCAAATCGGGTTTGTTTTGGCCAAAACGCTCATTGAAGTGATACGCGCTTGGATTTGCCAGCGCATCTTCATAAATCAGTTGCTGCAGATCATAACCTGCAGCGCGCAAAGCCCGCACGGCCAAATCGGCACAAATGCCAACGTCTGCCGGCAAATCCCCGCCAGGCACCGCTTGATCCGGCTGACGCTCCGCATCGTAGGCTAAAAGCCGGTAACCACGCTGCGTTTTGTCGTAGAGTGTTTTATTGTAAACTTCATGCCAAGCCCCGGCTAAAATTGCGCCTCGAATGGCCTGAGTCGAATCAAAGGGCGATTCTATGAGGGATATTTTTTTTGCGTTGGGGAGATCTATCTGTAAAAAACGTGGTTGCGCATCCATCCGGACGGCTTGCGGCCGGTAAAAAAGCGCCAGGCAGAAAATATAGAACGTTTGCGGCAGTCTCATAAACAGGGTCACCGTAGGGCGTTTCCAAAAAAACAGATATTTAACAAAATACGCTTGTAAGAACCGCCCCGGGCATCAGTTAAGATGTAATGTAATAAGACCGCTTTTATCCGCTATTGTTCATTGCGTTATTGAGGAATCATTGCTGTGTTTCCTTGCGTAAAGGGGAACCGTCTGCGAACAGTAGGCGAAACTTTTTCCAATCATCCGCGCGAAAGCATAACAGTATCCAGATTAAAATAGGGAGAAAATAAATCAGGGTAATGTTATTTTCAATCAAACGATTCAAAAACAATATGACCCGTGTCCACAAACCAGACACATGCAATTGCAGATTGCCGGCATAATCAATCAGCATCTTTTCGATATAAATAGCCAGATTCAGACTGATAAAAATATTAATCAGAACTAACCCGATTGCCGCCGCAATCCCGCGGCGACGCCACTGAATAGGCGTGGCTAAAATTAAGCTAAGCAACACGGCCATAGAAGTATAGCCCGCTTGTCGGCTATTCAAAATACCCAGCGTAACCGGCTTGATCTGCCCATCCAAATTGTCGATGCTATTATTCACCGCGACAATTTTGATATCATGCTGACCCTGCGGCGGCTCAAGCTTTTCAACACGGATTTTGCAATTTGGAGATTGGTTTTGGCTGTACAAAATATTGCCCACCGTCCGATAGTAGGCATTATACAAACTTTTAACGCCTGGCCAGGGAAAAACAAAAACAGCGTACATAACCACAAATGTCGCGACAAATTTAAGCAGTTGTCTGTTGTAATTCATGGAAACCTTGTTGTTTGACAGCCCATTTGAGCCACAGGAAAAAGAAAACAATGGCCAGAATTAAAAAAACGACTTGCCAAACTTCAATATGCATAATTTCGAACATGTCCGGATAATGCACCCCGGTGATGAACAGCGTAATTACACGCACAAAATTTAACAGCATCAGCGCAAAAATGCCCAGCAAAATTCCCGGCCACTTAATACGCATCGGCGATGGAAAAGCCAGTACCGACGCCAAAAAAATAATAGATGGCTCCACGGCATCACACCCGCGGGCAATTGAAATTGAAAACTCCTCGGTACGAACAACACCCGCGAGCGCTTGGGTATTATAACCTAACATATTTAAAATAGCGCTGCTGACGACAGCAATGAAATGCAAATATGGCTTAAAAATATAGGTGTGGAATGGCGGAAAAACCGTAATCACATAAAAAATAGCAATTACTAGCACAAACCCATACGCAAACCGCAAAACAGGATTTTTTGCCACCCACCATTGCCAGAACTTTGCTTGCGATAAAACGAATTTACCCGCGCCTTTTGATCCTTTGCTCATTTCGCTACCGTGTGTTGGTGTTTTTTGTACAATGACTCAATATATCCAACCTGCAATCTCGCGTGCTTAATTTAGTCATCTCATTCTTGTGCACAATAAAAAAATGCACTCTCGATCTAAAAACCACACAAAATTATTTTCAAAAAAATAAAAGATCTGAACGTATTTCGGCTTAACAGTGTTCGATAGGTTGTTGACTATTATAAATTTTTAAGCTACCTTACTTTTTCGTAAACCTTTATTTTGGCTTCGGGTAGTAGAAATTTGCGGTGCTACTTTTTTAATAAATCTGCTTTGCTACTTACAATCATGGAGGTTTTATTTTGATTACGAAGTTTTTGCGCATAGGGCTTATTTTTACACTACTGGCTGGGATTTCGGAGGCCGCTAGTGAAAAAAAGACCCTCCACGGTCGCATAGAAGTCATTGAGAATAATGTTTTTCTTGTTGAAAACCCTGACGGCCCGCGGATCAGTTACATATTAACCGGCGATAAAGCGAATCAGCTTAAAGCGCGGGCCGGCACACTGGCCCGGGTTAGCGGGCAAGTAGAAATGGAGTCGAAAGCACGAGGAGCCTTGATTGTCGATTCATTTCTTATTCTGATAAGTTCGCCCGTCGCGCCGGGCACAGCCAAACCCGAAAGCTGGATTGCTTTCGCCGCCATTAAAGGCGACCGTAAAGGCGTTTTTATCATGAAGCCAGACGGGTCACAAGTAGCCAAGCTTTCCAACGTCGCCGGTGAATATTCAAATCTATGCTGGTCCGACACCGCTCTTGAACTTTTTTACGATTACACCAATAAAGAAAGTGATCAAACCGTTACCTTCAAAGCTAATATCCAATCCAAGCGGGTCAGTCCCCCATTGCCCAATGTATTTCTTACACCCGAATTGTTAGACCTTGGTTATTCTCCCGACGGGAAAAGTTTACTGGAAGTGGAGGACTTGAATGGTAAAAAGCAGATTTTGCTGCGCAATTTACTAACCGGCCAATCGGAAAAGCTATCGGATGGTGCGGGTAACGACAATTATCCAACCTGGTCTGCGGATGGTTCAAAGATTGTTTTTCTTTCGGATCGGTCAGGAAAAAGTCAGATTTACATTTTGGATATGAAGTTAAAAAAATCGACTTTAATCACGACGGAGAAAGCAATTTATGGCCGTGTTGACTGGACTCCTGACCAAAAAGCGATTGTCGCTATCAGCGATAAGGCAGTTATTATGGTCACAATTAGCGGCGATGAAGTCAAAAAGCTAACCCCGCAAGAATACCAATGCTACGAAGTCAATTGCTCAAGGTCTTAATCTATTGTAAATTTTAGCTTGACAAAGCTGGGTGTTTTTGCCTATATTTGTCTTAACAATGAAGCGAGTTTGTGCCGAAGTGGTGGAACTGGTAGACGCGCCGGACTCAAAATCCGGTGGGGGTAACTCCGTGTCGGTTCGATTCCGACCTTCGGCACCAAGCTTTTCGGGTCGATCTGCCAGGATCGACCTTTTTTGTTGAAATTATGGAATTATAGGCGGGAGTGGTTATGGCGCGGGTTTTGCTCAAAGATATTACAAAAGTATACGAAGGCGATGTCACAGCCGTTCAAAAAGTAAGTTTTGAAATTGCCGACAAAGAATTTATGGTTCTGGTAGGGCCATCCGGTTGTGGTAAATCTACTTTGCTGCGAATGATTGCCGGCTTGGAAGATATTACCGGGGGTGAGCTCTACATCGGTGATCGTCTTGTAAACGATGTCTCACCTAAAGATCGCGATATTGCCATGGTTTTTCAAAACTATGCGCTCTACCCTCACATGAGCGTTTATGACAATATGGCCTTTGGCTTAAAACTGCGCAATTATCCCAAAGCTGAGATCGAAAAAAGAGTAAACGACGCCGCCGATATTCTGGAATTAACCGAGTACTTAGGGCGTAAACCTAAAGCGCTTTCCGGCGGTCAACGTCAGCGAGTTGCCGTAGGTCGGGCAATTGTCCGCAAACCGCAAGTTTTTTTGTTTGACGAGCCGCTCTCCAATTTAGATGCTAAGCTGCGTGTGCAAATGCGCACTGAAATTAGCAAGCTGCATACCCGCCTGCAAGCGACAATGATTTATGTAACCCACGATCAGGTGGAAGCCATGACAATGGGAGACCGCATTGTGGTTATGAAAAAGGGCATCATTCAGCAGATAGAGTGTCCTTTAAGCCTCTATGATGAGCCTAATAACATGTTTGTGGCCAGCTTTATTGGCAGTCCGCCGATGAACTTTATTTCCGGGCGTTTAGTTGATGCCGGCGTATTGATGTTTGAATCTAAAGAGCTTAAGGTGAAAGTAAGCCCGAGTTATGTTTCAGCTTTGCAAAGCTTTGTCAATAAAGATATTGTCTTTGGCATTCGGCCGGAGCATATATATCTCACGAGTGATGCCGATACGTCTACATTTACAGCGACAGTAGAAGTGGTTGAGCCAATGGGCAATGAAATATTTTTATATCTTAGTGTTGGTAATGAACCGATTGTCGCGCGGGTTACGACCCGAAACGAGCCGGCGATTGGTTCACAGTTACGTCTTGGTATTCAAATGGATTATGTCCATTTTTTTGATAAGCACGCTGAGACAAAAATTAGGTAGACCTATTTGCAAGGAGACTTACATTGACAAGACCCGACGACCCAATTTATTAGAGTCGCCGGGTCTTTTTATTAATTTTTGCGCTATTTTGCAGATAGAAGATCAACTTGGCAAAGATTTCCGGGCAAAATTTTTAAATAAATGACGAAAAAATTACTTTTGGTAACAAAGGCTATAAATATAATATGCGATTTAGTAACCTTAAAAAAATATCGGCGGTAGATCAGGCAATTCAGCCTGTCTAAACTCGGAGTGACGAAGCTTATGATGAATTTAAATGTTGGTGAGTACGTTCAGCACGAAACATTGGGTCTGGGAAAAGTATTGCGCTTTGAAAAAAATAATGTCTATGTCGAATTTAGTAAGGCCCAGAATTATTTTATTCCGGTTGAGCAAGCAGACGCTCATTTAAAACCCTACCGTTTTGCCTATCAGGATGATGTCGTACGCCACCCGACGTACGGTATTGGGCTGATACGTGCGAATGACCATTTGGAAGCTACCGTTGAATTTACGATTGCCGGCGTCAAAACCATGGATTGGATGACGGTGGAACGGCGTTGTACAAAACTTAACCGGGGCGGTTTGGGTAACTATCTTTTTGACCATCGCAAAAACGCTTATCAGCTCATCAAAGCGGATCCGAGTCTGCTGATAAAGTTAGCATTGATTGATCTGGGCAAAGAAGCTCGCACCGATGACATCAAACGCGAGTTGATGCTATATGGTTTTATCAAGGAAAGCGATTGGGCCACCTGGTGGAAAGAAGTTGCAAACTTGTTACGAAAAGACCCAATTTTTGACACCTCCGACAGTCGCAAGCAGATATATCGTCTTCGTGAACAGCCGAAAAGTGAGTTAGATGAATTGCTTGACCGTTTTCTGGCCGGCAGTGATCATTATGACGAGTGCTTTCGGGTTGCCAAGCAGATTTATGAGAAATTTGGCCGAAGCCTGACACTGCAACAAATCGAAACATTTAGTCAATTTTTTGTTGCAAACCTGAACGATGAAACGAAAGATCCGTCTGAGCACGTTCAATCTTATATTTTGCTTAAAAAGCTACGCCCTGATTTTTCTTTTGATATCAGCAATATAGTAAAGCCTGGCTTGGATATTAGCCGGATTATTCACTCGGCCAATGCTGAGGAAGTTTTGGATTTAGTAGATAGCAGCATTGCCGGCTGGGAAGATATTTTATTTACCGGTCTGGGTAGTAAAGCGCCAAAAATTCGGGATTATTGCCTGCAAAAACTGAGTGAAAATCAGAAATGGGATTATATAAATAATGCCCTTAAAATTTTCATGAGCGGTTTGCCCAAAAAAGGTGAAATTTATCTATGGTTGGCAGATGCGTGTCTCGAGAAAAATTACCCGGTCGAATTTAAGCCGCATCAAATGATCGAAAAGGCGTTTGTTCTCATTAGCGATGAGAAAAACCGTGAACGTGCTATCGAGTTTGTTGCGGGTGAAGATCATATCCGAAAAGTGGCGGAAGCCTTAGATGATCAGGCTTTACTTGTCTTTCTGGAAAATTATTTTCGCAACGACGAACTTTCCATCTTTTTTAAAGAGCTTATTTTAAGCGTGCTGGAAGACAAAGAAAAGGATAACATGGTTGCCTATTTTTCCGGCATGATGGGCAAGCAGATGAAGAAAACGGAAGTAATCGAGATGTCCCAAAAAGAACTGGAAGTGATGGAAAAGAAATTTAACCATCATTTGGACGAAGAATTGGTTGATGTCACCCAAAAGCTGGCCGCGGCAACAGCGGATAGCCCGGAATACCTAAAATATTATGAGCGGCAGCAAGCTGTTATCAAGCGCGTCCAGCACTTGAAGCAAACATTGAAAAATTGCCGGGTTATCGAGCGATAAATAAAGCGCCGCAACCGAAAGGAGCGTCTCATGTTAGAAGTCGAAACGGCGGTTGACTGGCTTCAGCCACCCAGGCCTAAGGTAGCGCTTGAGCCTGAAGATGATCTTGACAGCGTGGATTGGGACAGCATTGTCACGGAGGACGATACGCCTGTGGACGGACTTTTTGCGGAAAGACAGCATCGACTGCTTATTGATACATTGTATGCCTCGTGGCAGCCGGGGCGCGTTTTTTATGCGGCCACAAACGTGGGTGTATTTCGCAACGTCAAAGTGCCACCGATAGTGCCGGATGCCTTTATCAGCTTTGATGTGCTGCCGCCGAAGCAAGCAAAGGAGAAGCGGCAGCGGTCGTATTTTGTACAAGTGATTGGCAAAGCGCCGGAAGTAGTGGTGGAAGTTGTTTCCAACCGTGAAGGCGAAGAGTTGGGCCGCAAGCTGGAAGAGTGCCGATTGATGGGCGTATGGTATTATGTGGTGTACGACCCGGAAAAGTTTTTGTCTAAAAACGAACCGCTGCGCATCTATGAATGGCGCGAAGGTTTGTATATTGCCCATCCGGGACATTTTTTGGAGCGGATGGGCCTGGGCTTACAGCAATGGCGCGGCGACTATGAAGACTATACAGATGCCACCTGGCTGCGCTGGTGCGATGCCGGCGGCCAAATCTTGTGGAGCGGCAAAGAACAAATGCGCCTGAAAGACCGGGAAATCGAGCAGGAGCGACAATTAACCGCATTAGCCAATCAGCGTGCCATAAAACTTGCGGCGCAATTGCGGGCGTTGGGGATTGAACCGGAAGCATAATCAAGAGTTTGTCATTATTACCTTAATTGTGTAGGGAATCTATGGGAACGTATACTTATCATAAATCGAAAGCACAGCTCAAAAGTAACATCCGGGTGGCGCGCGGTGATAAACAAGGCACCCTGTTGCTGCGCTATTGCAATTTGGTCAATGTATTTTCCGGCGAAATTTATCAAGCCAATATTTTAATTGATGGTGATACGATTGTCGGAGTCAGTGAGCTGTACGAAGAAGCAGATCAGGTGCTCGACCTGCCCGGTAAATATATTATCCCGGGGCTGATCGATTCGCATGTTCATATCGAAAGTTCCATGGTCAGCCCGGCGGAATTTACGCGGGCCGTTTTGCCGCACGGCACCACAACTGTCATCTGGGATCCGCACGAAATCGCCAATGTGCTCGGCCTGGGAGGCATTGACTATGCCTTGCGCTCGACCGAAAATTTGCCGATCAATATTTATTTGATGGCCTCGTCCTGCGTTCCGGCAACGGCATTGGAAAATGCCGGGGCGCGTCTGGAGGCCAAAGAGCTTAAGCAGATTTTAAGCCACCCGCGCGTTTTGGGTTTGGCCGAAATGATGAACTTTCCCGGCGTAATATATGCCGACAACAAAGTCTTAGACAAGTTGGTGCTGGGACGGAAACGCGGCTTTTTGGATGGCCATTCACCGCGGGTTACCGGCGTTGACTTAAATGCGTATCTGGCCGGTGGAATCACTTCTGATCACGAATGCACGACACGCAACGAGGCCATGGAAAAATTGCGCGGTGGGATGCACATTATGATCCGGGAAGGCTCGGCCGCCAAAAACTTGTATGATTTGATTCCCATTGTGCGCGAAGGCCATCACACCCGCGTTTCTTTTGCCACAGACGACCGTCATCCGCTGGATCTAAAAACAGAAGGCCACATGGATCATATTTTACGGGAGTCTGTTGCGATGGGCTTAAGCGCAATCCGGGCGATACAAGGCGCAACAATTAATGCCGCGCGCTATTTTCGGTTGGATGGTCATGGTGGTATCGCTCCCGGTTATCGCGCAGATCTGGTTGTGTTGGGCGATTTGCGTAGTTTTATGATTGATCGTGTCATTAAAGATGGTCAGATTGTTTATGAAAATAATCAGATTGCTGCGCCAATTCCGGAATATAAAGATGAAAGTACGCTCAAAACCGTAAACATAGCGCCGCTTACGGTTGAACAACTCAAAATTTCGGCGGGAAAGGGTCTTGCTAAAGTTATCGAGCTAATTCCCGATCAGATCGTCACTAAAAAAGCATTGCTGACCCCCAAAATCGTCAAAGGGGAGGTTGTGGCGGATACCAAAGCCGATATCCTTAAGCTGGCGGTTGTGGAACGTCACCATGCTACGGGCAACGTCGGTGTGGGCCTGGTGACCGGCTTTGGTTTAAAAGAAGGGGCTTTGGCCAGTTCGGTCGGACATGATTCGCACAATATTATTGTTGTAGGCGTTAATGATGCCGATATGAAATACGCAGTTGAACAAATCGCTAAAATGCAAGGCGGCTGCATCGTCGTGAACGGCAAAAAGACGCTGGCCAAACTGCCGCTGCAAATCGCCGGTCTGATGTCTACTTCCCCGTTACAAACCGTTATTGACGAACTGGACGAATTGCATAAAGCGGCCATTACGCTGGGCTGTAAAATCCCCAACCCGCTAATCACGCTGGCTTTCCTATCCTTGCCGCCGATCCCGGAGCTTAAACTGACCGACATGGGCCTGGTAGATGCCGTGCAGTTTAAAGTGGTGCCGCTGTTCGAGGAATGAGTAAAACGTCCGGATTGAGATCTTCTCATGAGATATGGCTGCAAATTAAGCGTATGGCGCTTGCCGATTTTGATATTTTCTATTCAAATTTTGTTCGGCTGGGCCGATAGCTTTGCTAAAAATAAATATGATTTGCCTGATCCTGACGAGAAATGGTTGCGTTTCCAAACCGCCAACTTTCTTATCTTTACAAATGCGGATAAAGCAATGGCGAGTCATGTCGGGTTTAATTTAGAGCACTTAAGACAATTCATCGCGGTAAACCTCCTGACCGACTGTAAACTCCCCGGTTCCAACATGTATGTTTCTTTTTAAAAATGATAAGAGCTTTAAACCGTATATTTTTTTGCGGAATGGGGAGTCGGCAAATGCTTCCGGATATTTTATGCCGCAGTCGGACGGTATTATATTGTGATGAGTGGAGAACAGAGCGCGTTAAAAGTTATTCTGCATGAATATTTTCATTTCATTGTCAATAATAACTTACCCCCGATTCCACTATGCCTAACGGCACTAGATAAGGGGTTGATGCACAAAAAAATCGGCAGGGTCTTTTTTATTTAGTAAAGCCCTCTTCAATGGAAAGGCTTTCGATGCAATGAAACGACTCATGTTCCTCTTATTGATCCTGCGATGCCTGCCGGCATGCCAGGCTGCTGACAAAGAGGCTACTGCAAAGCCTGATTCAACAGCTATCCAGGCGCATGACTTTTTGGGGCGGCGCATTCAACTGGAGCGTCCGCCGCAGCGCATTATTTCCTTGGCGCCCAACGTGACGGAGCTAATTTATGCGCTTCACGCAGACAGCTTGTTGATTGGCGTAACCGAATATTGCAATTATCCGCCGCCGGCCAAAACAAAACCGATCATGGGCGGATTTGCCGAGGCCAACTTGAATCTGGAGGCCATTCTGGCCGCCAAACCCGATCTGGTTATCGCCACTCCGACTCAGATTACCCCAATGGTCGAGCGATTTGATGCCCTAAAAATTCCTTTCTATGCTTTTGCGCCGCAAAACATTCCCCAATTGTTGGATGGATTTCGACAAGTCGGCGATTTGCTGGATAGATCTGAAGCCGCCCGAATGCTGGCGGATTCGCTTCAGACACAAGTGGATCGGCTAAAGGCTGCCTGCGCACAAACTCCGCATCAACGTGTTTTTCTTGAAATTTCGGCTAACCCGCTTATGTCGGCCAATAATACGACTATCGTTAGTCAATTATTGGAGTTAGCCGGCGGGCAAAACATCTGCGGAGACTTAGCCGAAGCGTATCCAACGGTGACCGCGGAGTTCATTCTGGCCCAAAATCCAGAGGTTATTATCATTGCCCATAGCGGCACGACCGTCAACGAGATCGCCACGCGTCCAGGCTGGTCACATCTGCCCGCGGTTCGGACACAAACCATTTGCCTCGATCTCGATCAGGATGTTATTTTCCGCGCCGGTCCCCGCCTGATTGAAGGCGCACTGGCTTTCCGACATTGTCTGGAATAGCAAACTTCAGTTTGCTATTAACTACGCAGGTCACATGCAAACTGAAGTTTGCTACTCCATCTGGAATGCAGGACACGCGCAAACTGAAGTTTGTTGCCCCGAATTTAATTTCGCCGCCATATTTTTAACAAAACGGATTTGCATGAAATCGCTCCGTTTCGTCCCCGCCATGACTATCGCGTTATTTCTGTTGGCCGCTGCAATCATTTTTTGTCTGCTGACTGGATATACTGCTGTTTCCATATCGAGTGTCTGGTATATTATCAAAGCAGGCTTGAAATTAGCGTCCTTGCCGCCCGAATTGCAGCAGGCTGATGCTATTTTGTTTGACTTGCGCTGGCCGCGCATCTGGACCGGTGTATTGGTAGGTGGCGCATTGTCTGTCAGCGGCTGTGTTTTTCAGGGTTTGCTGCGGAATCCGTTAGCCGACCCTTATATTCTGGGCGTTTCTGCCGGGGCTGTGCTGGGCGCAGCTATTGCCTTGATCCTGAAGTTGCCGCCGATTTTGATCCCGCTATCCGCTTTAATCGGCGGTATCTTTGCCATTTTTTTGGTCTACCTGTTAGCGGTGGAAAATCGTCGTTTAGCGGCCTATCCCCTACTCTTAGCCGGCGTCATTGTCAATTTTTTCTTCAGCGCCGCCCTGATGTTTCTAATGACCAAATCCGGTCGTCAACTGCCTGAAATTATCAACTTGCTGATGGGCAGCCTGGCTTTTACAGCCGGCGGCGGCGTATCGCTTAGCCTGATGACATTGGTCGTTATCGGACTGTCCATCTTGCTCGGATCGTTTGGTCGTGAACTAAACCTCCTGGCCCTCGGCGATGAACAGGCTCAAAGCATGGGTGTTGATGTCAACCGGACTCGCCAAATTCTGTTTGGCCTAACCTCGGCCTTAGTCGGTCTGGTGGTCAGCCTGAGCGGTATTATCGGTTTTGTGGGGCTGGTCGTTCCACATACGGTTCGGCTTATCGTTGGTCCGGACGTTCGCCGTTTGATTCCGCTAAGCTTTGTTGCCGGCAGTATATTTTTAATTTTATGCGATACGGCGGCGCGATCCGTGTCAGCGGTGGAAGTTCCTGTTGGGGTTATTACGGCCTTTTTTGGCGCGCCTTTTTTTATTTGGCTGCTCAAGTTTCGTAAGATTTAATCCGACAGCGGCCCGAATCCTGAATAATTCATAAACGCAAGAGACGCAAACGACGCAAACGACGCAACCGCTTGATTTGTTTTAAATTAGCTGAATTTAAAACGATTAGGTTGCCTCACAATCCATTTTTAAGATATAAATTCGCAACTTGCGTCTTTAGCGTCAATTGCGACGTTTGCGTTAAGATTTGTGAATAATTCAGGGAATCAAAGAGCGCATATTTTTATTGGTGTGCCGGCGTGTGGGATTTGCAAACATCCATTACTCCATTACAAAAAGCGTCACCTTAAAAATTGAAACGCGCCCGCAAAAGCCCTTGACAATCCCGCACCAGTCTATATCTTTGCCAGTCTGTTTACATCTATTAACTGACCGGGAGGTCTTATTATGTTTGGCGAGTTAACCGAAAAATTAAATGATGTCTTCCGCCAATTGCGCGGTAAAGGTAAACTAAGTGAAAACAACATTAAGGATGCGCTTAAGGAAGTGCGGCGGGCCCTGTTAGAAGCAGACGTAAATTACCGCGTGACCAAAGAGTTTGTCCAGCAAGTCGAGACACGTGCCGTTGGTATTGATGTGCTGAAAAGCATTACCCCCGGTCAAATGGTTATCAAAATTGTTCATGATGAGCTGGTTAAGCTGCTGGGTGAAGAGACAAAAGACATTAAAATGGCCTCACAGCCGCCCACGATTGTTATGATGGTCGGCTTGCAAGGTTCTGGAAAGACGACCATGACCGGTAAACTGGCCCGCTATTTTAAAAGCAAGGGACGTCGGCCGCTACTGATTGCCGGGGATATTTATCGGCCGGCGGCTATTAAACAGCTACAGGTGCTTGGCCAGTCGATTGACGTGCCTGTTTTTACGATTGAAGGCTCAAAGGATGTGGTCAAAATTTCCACCGACGGCATTCGTCAGGCCGAGCGGGACGGTTGTAATCTTGTTTTTATTGACACTGCCGGGCGCTTGCATATTGACAGCGACATGATGAAGGAATTGCAGCACGTTAAGGCGGCCGTCAAGCCACATGAAATCCTATTTGTTGCCGACGGCATGACTGGCCAGGACGCAGTGAATACGGCCAAAGAATTTAACCAGGCCCTGGAGTTTGATGGCGTTTGTCTGACCAAGCTGGATGGTGACGCCCGTGGTGGAGCGGCGCTTTCCATTCTGCAGGTGACAAAGAAGCCGATAAAGTATATCGGTGTGGGTGAAAAATTAGATGCAGTTGAGGCGTTTCATCCCGACCGGATGGCCAGCCGAATTTTGGGAATGGGCGACATTGTTTCGTTAGTAGAAAAGACGCAGGACGCGATTGACGAAGACAATGCCCGTAAAATGGAGCAGAAACTGCGTAAAGCGCAGTTCTCGTTTGAAGACTTTTTGGAACAGATGCAGATGATAAAAAAAATGGGGCCATTGACCCAACTGATGGGGATGATTCCCGGCTTTAACGTGGCTCAGGCCAAAGGCATGCAAGTCGATGAAGGGGCCTTCCGCCGTTTGGAAGCCATCATTTTATCTATGACTCAGGATGAGCGCCAAAAGCCGCAGATTATCAACGGCAGCCGACGGAAACGCATCGCCAGCGGCAGCGGCACCAGCGTTCAGGAAGTCAATCGTTTACTGCGTCAGTTTGAAGAAATGAAAAAAATGATGAAACGCCTGAGCAACATGTCGCCATCTAAATTAGGACGGTTGGGTTTGCCTTTTTAAGATCGCCGGGCTTGAAACGGATTTGCACTTTGACCACCCGCATCTTGCGAACTTCCAAAACCTTAACAATCAGCTTCTGTTCGTATTCAATCTCTTCATTCTGCTGTGGAATATGCCCGAATAGCCAGTTAACCCAGCCGGCTACGGTATTAAAATCCGCATTAGGCACTTGCAGGTCAAAACGCTGGTTAAGATCATTAATCTCGGTATCGCCTTCGACAATAAACTCGTTTTGTCCGGCGTGGGTGATATGCACCTCGCCCTGTTCGTGTTCGTCCCATATTTCGCCGACCATTTCCTCGATAATATCTTCCATGGTGATCAGTCCGGCGGTTTGCCCAAACTCATCAAAAACAATTGCCATTTGCGCTTTTTTATCCTGAAATTCGCGCAGTAATTCACCTGCTTTTTTTGTTGTCGGCACATGAATCGGCATGAGCTGGCACTCCATCACGCTATGCTCTTTATAGCTGTGATGCATGAAGCGCATGACGTTTTTGACGTAGGTAAAGCCAATAATATTGTCAATAGTGTCTTCGTAAATCGGGATGCGGGAGAATTTGGTATCATCCATCAGACGAAATAGCTCGCCGATTGTCGAGTCAAAGGCAATGGCGGCAATTTCGACCCGCGGCGTCATAATTTTATACACCGGCATCGAGGAGAACTCGAAGACACTGTGCATAATCTGCCGATCTTCCGACCGAATAACGCCCTGCCTCTCCCCCATCCGTATCATATCCCGAATGTCTTGCTCGTTTATTTTGGAGATCGAGCCGCCGGTCTGCCCGCCTAAGATATAGATGATTACCGTTGCTATTTTGGTTAGCAGATAGGCCGGAATGGCGATTACGCGCATGTGCCAGTAAAGCAAAAAAGCCATGGCGTTAACAGTGCCAACCGGATTTTGTTTGGCATACGTTTTGGGTGTGATCTCGCCGCAGATTAAGATCAGAAAAGTGACAATTGCAGTGGACAGGGCTAAGGCTGTCGCCTCGTCTATGGCGATTTCTTTAGCCATTCGCAGCGTAATGTAGGATGCAAGCGAGGCCGCGCCGGTATTGGCTAAATTATTGCCAATCAGAATACCAGTCAAAATACGACCGGGGTGGGATTCCCATAAATTCATTAGTTTGCCGCGCAGGCCGCCTTTTTCGGCAATCTGATGAATTTGGACGGCGCTAAGTGACGACAAGGCGATCTCAATACCGGAAAAAAAGCCGGATGTCAGCATCAAGACGCCAAAAATAACAACATTAAGTGCTAAAGAGTTATCCATTTTGCAAAAATATCGCTACCTGTCAATCAAACGCTATTCGACAAACGGCGAAAGACGTGCCGTAGTATTACGCTGGTTCTAAAAACAAAAACTCACGCCCAATAAAAGCAAACCATAAAATTAAGGGGGCCAACGCTTCCAGCAACGTGGCGACAAAATAATACAGGGCATCTTTCCAAAAAAAGCTTGTAGCCACCCGGAAAAATATAGCAATAATCGAGGCCGCGTGCAGGAACAGCAAAATAGTCAGGCCAAAAAGAATCGTCAGAAAAATTTTTAGGCGCGTCAGTCGCGGTGTGGCCAGAACCAGCGCTAAAAAAGGCACGACATTAAAAACCATATTGAGTGTCTGATAAGCGCGATCCGGCGCATATTCCGGGAAACGCAAGTACATCCGGCCATCGCGCATGGCCAGCTCCACAACATCCCCTGTGTAAAATAGCTGAAGCAGCCAACCTGCCAAGTCCGCCGGCATCGGCATGTAGACCAGGTATATCTTGAACCATAGAATCGATAAAATCAACGAATAGAGCGCAAAAAAGCCAAAAAATCGCCATTTATGACGCATCAATTACCTCGCTTTTCTACAACTATATCGACCCAAAACAACCACAGCCCCAGAACAATAATACTAAATAAGCCATACCATAAATAGCTGTGAAAAAAATCAAAGTATTCGGGCGCAAAATGGCCTATCAACGCCAGCATAATCAAGCGGAAAACATTGGTAAAGTAAATTCCAGGCAGACCGACGCCTAAGCCAATAAGTTTCTCAGGAAATGTTGAACGATAGGCCATAACGCCGGAGAAGAAAATGATCATCGTAAAAATGCCTGTGCATTCATAAATGACCCGAATCGGCATAAAACTGCCAAAAAGGATATATTCATGTTTGGCAACGCTTACGGGAATGCCGGTTAGGTATAAAAACTTAGCCGTCAGTTGCGCAGTTAACGCGGTCGTAAAGTCTAAAAATCCTTTTTCCTGCCCCATATAATAAAAAATATACAGTGGCGTCATAACGATCAGAAAGGTGATGACAAAACGCAGCCAGGCGTCTTTAATCAAAACAAAGCCGGTTGATTTTTTGGGCATATTTTTAAATCGCTTCAAGCGTTAGAATTTAGAATGATGAGTTATTTTTATTTATTTTATTATAAGCCTATTTGGAATTGGTTGGGTCACTCCAACTGACGAAGATCATATGAAAGACAAACACAAAAATAAAAATATAGAAAAAGGTTCGCACGTAGGCATATTCTTTCTCGACTTTATATTCAATATTGCAATCAGGCATGTCTCGCTGTAATTGAATAGCTTCGCCACGAGTAATATCGCCCGTTAATAACCACATGGTGTATTCAATCAGCGGAATGTCGATGGGAGAAGGAAGGATTGCCCGGCTTTCAAGAACGAGTTTTCTTAAGCTAGGGAGTTCTTTTACTAAATGCAGATTTTCGATTGAAGTTAATTCAACATTTAACATTTTCAATTTTGGCAAATTTTTGATCGGGAATATATCATGGACACCCGTATCCCAGATGTAGAGCTCTTCTAAATTCTCCAGTCTTTTTAGTGCCTGAACATCATCAATATCGGTTCCTCCCAGTACAAGAACTTTTAACATGGTTAGAGCAGCAAGCGCATGAATATCAACTACATCAGTGTGTTTCAAATAAAGTTCCTCCAATTTTACTAAATCTTTAAGCGAAGAAATATCTCTGATATCCGTATCGTTTAGGAAAAGTTTTTTAAGTTCGATTAAATCACTCAAAGCCCTAATGTCAGAAACTTCAAGACTATTCATATACAGAGTTTCAAGCTTCTTAAAATTCCTTAAGCCAGCAACATCTTCAATATCAGTGTCACTAATGTTTAGTTTTTCAAGATTGGCAAGTTTAGCCAGAGCAGAGAGGTTGTCTACTTCTGTACCCTCAAGGATCAAAATTTCTAATCTTAAAAGGTCTTTCAAAGGTGTAAGATCACGGACATCTGTTTTGATAAGGTAGAGCCTCTCTAAATTTTTAAGATCTGATATTGGCTCAAGATTTTTCACATCCGAGCAGTAATTTAAACTCAATGTCTCGAGCTCAGTTTGATCCTTTAGAGGACTCAAGTCTCTTATTTTCGTGCTATCTGCATATAAATGTAAAAGCTTTAAATTGGAAAGAGGTGCTATATTTTGAACAGCAGTATTTCTGATATCAATCGTATGAAGGCCGGTCAAATTGCTGATTGGAGTCAAATCATTAACATTTGTGTTTTCTAAATCTAACACCTCACGTTCGCTGAAAAAAAGAATAACCTTTTAAAATATTGAAAGTTGTATAG
>CAYOLL010000116.1:0-19351 GCA_964404765.1 uncultured Gemmatimonadota bacterium
TTCCGGCTCCATCTTCGTGCAGATCGGCGATGAAAATGTCCACCGCGTCCGGGCGGTGATGGATGAAGTGTTCGGGGATGAAAACTTGGTCAGCGAAATTACGGTCGCAAAAACTTCGAGTGCAACGAGCGAACATCTGGCCGGTGTCGCGGATTACATTCTGTTCTATGCGAAGAACAAAGACACGCTGAAGTATCGTCAACCGCTCCGCGAAAAATCAATCGGCGGTGATGGCGGGGCAGCCTATGTTTTTGTAGAGGAGAAAGATGGAGTCCGTCGCCGCAGGACTGCCGACGAGGAGGTGGATAACCCGTCCATCAGACCCTACAGACTTAGCGACCTGCGAAGCTCACGACCGCCCGGCAGTTTCCCCGTGACCGTGAATGGCAGGACGTATGTCCCTCAACGTGGGTATTGGAAAACTGGTGAGATGGGATTCGGAAGGCTCGATAAGGCGAGTCGGGTTGTAGGCTCCGCATCAACGCTCAATTACGTTCGATTTCTGGGAGATTACCCGGCATTCCCACTGAATAACGTCTGGACAGATCTCAGCAGTTCAGTTGGCACTGACAAAATGTATGTCGTGCAAACAAGCGCCAAAATCGTTGAGCGCTGCATCCTCATGGCCACCGACCCCGGCGACCTCGTGCTCGACCCGACCTGCGGTTCCGGCACCACCGCCACCGTCGCCGAGCAATGGGGCCGCCGCTGGATCACGATTGACACCTCGCGCGTGGCGCTGGCGCTGGCCCGTGCCCGCATCATGGGCGCGCGTTATCCCTTTTACCTGCTGGCCGATTCCCGCGATGGCCAGATCAAGGAAGCCGAAATCACCCGCAGCGCAGTTCGACTGCGCTCACCGCAGGCGCCGAGTTCGCAGCCCGTGCAGGGCAACATTCGCCACGGCTTCGTCTATGAGCGCGTGCCGCACATCACCCTCAAGTCCATCGCCAATAATGCGGAAATCGATGTCATCTGGGACCAGTGGCAGGCGAAGCTGGAGCCCTTGCGCGCAGCTTTGAACAAGGCTTTGGGAACGACGTGGGCGGAATGGGAAATCCCGCGCGACTTAGAAGAAACTCACGCAAAGGCGCAAAGCCGCAAAGAAGAGAAGGATCCGAACCTTTGCGCCTTAGCGTCTTTGCGTGAGATTTCTTCTTCTGCTGAAAAGCTGCACGCCGGCTGGTGGCAGGCCCGCATCGCCCGGCAGCAGGAAATCGACAAATCCATCGCCGCCAAGGCGGAGTTTGAATACCTCTACGACAAGCCTTACACCGACAACAAGAAGGTGCGCGTGGCCGGTCCCTTCACCGTGGAGAGCCTGTCGCCCCACCGTGTGCTGGGCGTGGACGAGAACGACGAGTTGATTGATCCGGCTGATCCCAAACACGGCGGCGAGCAGGACTTTGCCCAAATGATTCTGGAAAACCTGAAGACCGCCGGGGTGCAGCAGGCGCACAAGGAAGACCGGATCGTCTTTTTCAGTCTGACGCCCTGGCCCGGCCATTACATTTGCGCCGAAGGTCGCTACGCCGAGGGCGTGCGGGATAGACGGGCAGGCATTTTTATCGGGCCGGAGTTTGGCACGGTGCAGCGGGCCAACTTAGTAGCGGCGGCACGCGAGGCCGGCGACGCCGGTTTTGATGTGCTGATCGCCTGCGCCTTCAATTATGACGCTCATTCGGCGGAGTTCGACAAGCTGGGGCGGATTCCGGTGCTCAAGGCGCGGATGAACGCCGATCTGCACATGTCCAAAGACCTGAAGAATACGGGCGCGGGCAATTTGTTCGTCATCTTTGGCGAGCCGGATATTGACATATTAGAGGCGGGCAACGGGCAAATTCAGGTGCGCGTCAACGGCGTGGACGTGTTTCATCCGAATACGGGCGAGGTGCGCAGCGACAACGCCGACGGCATCGCCTGCTGGTTCATCGACACCGACTACAACGAGGAAAGCTTCTTCGTCCGCCACGCCTACTTCCTCGGCGCCAACGATCCCTATTCCGCGCTAAAGACGACGCTGAAGGCCGAGATCAATGAAGAAGCCTGGGCCACGCTGCACAGCGCGATCTCGCGCCCGTTTGAGAAGCCGAAGCAAGGGCGCATTGCCGTCAAAGTGATCAATCATCTTGGCGACGAGGTCATGAAGGTGTATAAAGTGGCGTAGCAAGCTTTAGCTTGCCACTTGCAAACTGAAGTTTGCTACTCCAACTTACTTGCAAGCTGAAGTTTGCTACTCCAGTTGTTCGCGGTTGACTTGCAAGCTGAAATCTGCTATTCCAAATTAGTGGTTGCAAAAAAACATCTTGTTAATGGCGACGTTTACTATATTTTCCAAGAAGTATGACTCATTTTTCTTGGAAAATAGTTTGGATTATAATTATGCAATCTATTGAAAGTAAAATAATTGCAAGAGTTTTTGGACACGGCACGGGATGGGCTTTTTCTTATGCTGATTTTGTAGATTTAGCTACACGGTCAACAGTGGATTGGTCGTTGTATCGTTTGGAAACGAGCGACATGATTCGGCGGGTTATCCGCGGCATTTACGATTATCCGGGAAAGAGTTCACTACTGAAGGAAAAACTGCCGCCGGATATGCCGCAGATCGCTCAGGCGTTGGCCCGCAAGTTTGGCTGGCGCATTATGCCCTCTGGTGAAACGGCGCTTAATATCTTGGATATTTCCAACCAGGTTCCGGCGCGGTATGTGTACGTTTCCACCGGACGAAGCACGACGTATCAAATTGAAAAGCGTGAACTGGAGTTTAAAAAAGGAATGCTCAAGGAAAGCAATCTTACCCATCCGGAAAGTGCGCTGCTGGTTCAGGCCATCAGGGCTTTAGGTAAAGAGGGTGTTACCCCGGATGTGTTGGATCGGCTTCGGGCAGCGATTCCATCTGCAAAGCATAAACAAATTCTGAAAGACACTCGACCGGTGACCGGTTGGATTTATGAAGTAATCCAGACGATATATCAATGAGGTCAGGATGAAAGATATTGCGAATCTACCGGTGAAAAAACGGGTTGAATTGTTTCAAGCAACTGCCGCCCAAAAAGGTGTGACCGACATTTTGATCGAGAAGGATTTTTGGGTTTGCTATGTCCTGATGACTATTTTTGAAAACCTGCCGCTGAAAGATTGGTTAATTTTTAAAGGCGGTACAACCCTCTCGAAAGTGTATGGACTGATTGATCGTTTTTCCGAAGATATAGATTTGATTCTGGATTGGGAACTGTTGGGAATACGAGATGGTGATGCCTGGCAAGAGCGCAGCGCCACGCAGCAGGACAAGTTTAATGAAAGCGTTGATGAACTGGGCCGTGACTTTATTGTCAAAGAAATTGTTCCGCAGCTTGGAAACATCCTGGCTACAGAAACGAATGGTCAGATAAATGTCACCGTTGACCAAACCGATGGGCATGTGGTCTTTGTTGAGTATCCGGCAGCATTTCCCAGTGGCTATTTGCTTCCAAAAATTAAGTTGGAGATCGGGCCGCGCGCATCCAAAATTCCCCATGAAGACGCAGAAATTAAACCTTACGCTGCCGAAGAATATCCGAGTGTATTTAAAAAACCGTTTTGTCGGGTGAAGACGATCACCAGTGTGCGGACTTTTTGGGAAAAACTACAGCAATTCCCGCGATCTTCCGAAAGATGTCATTCCGGCACGTTTTTAGCCGGAATCTTAGCCGAATTTGTAGCAAGATTCCCGCTAAAAGCATGCGGGAATGACAGTTTTGGTGACTTTAAAGCCTGTTTTCAAAGAAAGCGGGAATTGCTGGAAAAACTAACAATCCTGCATCAAATTGCCTTTCAGGATGATACGAAAGTTATTTTGGCTCGCTATTCACGGCATTATTACGATGTTTTCAAAATGGTCAATTCAACCATAAAACAAAGAGCGTTTGCCGATTCGGCCTTGTTGGCGGATGTGGTAGCCTTCAAAAGTCGGTTTTATCGCAACCCCAAAGCCCGGTATGACTTGGCTAAGCCCGGAACTCTCAAAATAATCCCGTCTTCCGTCAAAGTTGCGCAACTTGCTAAAGATTATGGCAATATGCGCGAAATGATTTTTGGAGATATCCCTGATTTTTCACAAATTGTCAATACGCTTACCGCATTTGAGAACGATTTCAATCAACTGACAAAGGACTGACATGGAATTTCGCATTGCCACCACATTTACCGATAGCCTGACCAAGCTAACCAACGACGAGCAGAAGGCGGTCAAAATGTCGGCTTTTGACATGCAACTGAACCCGGCGAATCCGGGCTTGCACTTTCACAAGATTGAAAAAGCCAAAGACCCCAATTTTTGGTCGGTGCGGGTTAATAACGACATTCGCGTCATTGTGCACAAAACCGCAGCCAGCCTGATGCTGTGTTATACGGATCATCATAATGACGCGTACGACTGGGCCATGCGCCGCAAGCTGGAAGTTCACCCGAAAACCGGGGCCGCGCAATTGGTGACGATCCGCGAAACAGTGCAGGAAATCGTTATTCCCAAATATGTGGAAGTGGCGCAGCCCAAACCGCCTTTGTTTGCCAGCATCTCCGATGAAGTCTTGCTTGGCTATGGCGTGCCAAGTGAATGGCTGGCCGATGTGCGGCTGGCCACGGAAGATACGCTGCTGGAATTGGCCGATCACCTGCCTGGCGAAGCCGCGGAAGCGCTGCTTAACCTGGCCACCGGAACAACGCCGACCATTAGTGATCCTGCTGCCAGTGACGATCCGTTCGATCATCCTGATGCGCAGCGCCGCTTCCGGGTGATGAGCAATGTGGATGAATTGGAGCGCGCCCTCAATTATCCCTGGGATCAGTGGACAATTTTTCTGCATCCGGGCCAGCGCGAGCTGGTGGAAAAAGACTTCAACGGCCCGGCACGGGTGTCCGGGTCAGCCGGCACGGGCAAGACCATTGTGGCCCTGCATCGGGCGGTGTATCTGGCCCGGCAAAACCCGAATGCCCGCGTGCTGCTGACTACATTTTCGGAAACGCTGGCCAATGCCCTGCAAGTCAAGCTCCGCCGCTTGATCAGCAACGAGCCGCGCCTGGCCGAACAACTGGAAATCCATGCCATGAACGCCATTGGTCTGCGGCTGTATCAACTCCATTTTGGCCATCCGAACCTGGCCACACCGGAAGTCATCGCCGAACTGCTGCAAGAGGCGGCCAGCCGGACGAATGGGCACAAATTCAGCCAGCGCTTTTTGCAGAGCGAATGGGAACAGATCGTAGACGCCTGGCAGTTAGGCAGTTGGGAAGCCTATCGTGATGTGCAGCGGCTGGGGCGCAAAACACAGTTGCCGGAGAAACAGCGGGCGATTCTGTGGACCATTTTCGAGCGGGTTCTGGCCCAGCTCAAAACACAGCAACGCATTACACTGGCCGAAACCTTCAGCCGGCTGGCGACAAAAATAGCGGAAAATCCACCATCGCCATTTGACTTTGTCATCGTGGATGAAGCGCAGGACATTAGCGTGGCTCAGTTGCGGTTTTTAGCTGCCATGGGCGGCGGACGTCCCAATAGCCTGTTTTTTGCCGGCGATTTGGGCCAGCGAATTTTTCAACCACCGTTTTCCTGGAAGTCATTAGGTGTTGAAATACGTGGCCGATCTCGTACATTACGAATTAATTACAGAACATCTCATCAAATCCGCCGACAAGCCGACCTGTTGCTTGGAGCGGAGGTTTCGGATGTGGACGGCAATACGGAAGTCCGGCGCGGAACGACATCGGTTTTCAACGGGCCGAAGCCGGTCATTACCACGTTTGCCACCGTTGGGGCAGAAATTGATGCCGTCAGTAAATGGTTGCAAGATAAAAAGACGAAGGGTATTCCACCGCACGAAATTGGCGTATTTGTGCGCTCTGTAACGGAGTTAGATCGCGGCCGGTCGGCCATCAAGCAGGCCGGGCTTTTGTACAAAATATTAGACGAGCAGGTGGAGGCCGCAGGCGACCACGTCTCGCTCTGTACGATGCATCTGGCCAAAGGGTTGGAGTTCAAGTCCGTCGTAGTCATGGCCTGTGATGACGAAGTTATTCCGCAACAAAAACGAATTGAAGCGATTGCCGATGAAGCGGATTTGGAGGAAGTCTATAACACCGAGCGCCATTTGCTGTATGTGGCTTGCACCCGAACCCGAGAGCATTTGCTGATAACGGGTGTTCAACCGGCTTCCGAATTTTTGGCAGATTTGGAGTAGCAAGCTTCAGCTTGCCAGTTCGCATTCCGGAGTAGCAAGCTTCAGCTTGCCAGCGCCTGCATCTTAATGTCTTGCAAGCTGAAGCTTGCTACTCCATTTTAATGTCTTGCAAACTGAAGTTTGCTATTCCGATTGATAACAGGAGGATACAATGACACGATTTATTGCCTTGCTGCGGGCGATTAATGTGGGTGGTCATCGGGTGAAGATGGATCACTTGCGCCGGATTTTTGAGTCGTTAGGACTGGCTCATGTAGAAACATTTATCGCCAGCGGCAATGTCATTTTTGAGACGCCGACTGCCGATGCCAAAGTGTTGGAACAGCGGATTGCGCAAGGACTGCAAGATGCGTTGGGCTATGAAGTCGCCACATTTCTGCGAACGGATGCTGAGTTGGCCCGGATTGCACATCATAAGCCTTTTTCACCGGATGCGCTTATGACGGCAGCCGCGCTGAACATCATCTTCCTGGCTGAGCCGCCGGCGGCAGCGGCCGTTCAAAAATTGCTGGCCTTACGCACGGACATCGACGACTTTCAAGTTCACAAGTGTGAAATCTACTGGTTGTGCCGCCGAAACCAAAGCGAGTCAACTTTTTCTAATGCCGTGCTGGAAAAAACTTGTGGTATTCGATCTACCCTGCGCGGCGTCAACACAATCATTAAAATGGCGACAAAATATGGCTCAGCCTCGTAAAATCGACAACCAACCAAAAAGATGTCATGGAAAGGGAGAGTGAAGATGCCAGGTTTCTCAACAATTCGGCTTTCTTCGGAACGACTGATTATCCGTTGGCTCCACGAAGACGACGCCGCAGCTATTTTTGACATCCAATCGCATCCGGAAGTGATGCGTTACTGGAGTTCACCGCCGATGACGAGCATCGCCGATGCCGTCAAAATCATTGCCTCATCACAAGCGGGTTATCAATCCGGCGAATTTCTACAATTAGGCATTGAGCGAACAACCGATCTGGCGCTTATCGGAACCTGCACGCTCTTTCATTACTCGCCCGTCTGTCGGCGGGCCGAAATCGGCTACGCGCTGGGCCGGTCTTACTGGGGCAAGGGCTATATGCAGGAAGCGTTGAAACGGCTGATTGATTACGCGTTTGACGAGCTGTACTTAAATCGTCTTGAAGCCGACGTTGACCCGCGCAATGTCGCCTCAGCCAATGTCCTGAAAAGGCTTGGCTTTGTGATGGAAGGGCATCTGCGCGAGCGTTGGATCGTCAGTGGCGAGGTATCGGACTCGCATATTTACGGCTTGTTGCACCGCGACTGGCAGTGACTTTGGTTTCGGCTCGTTCAAGTTTTGTATTTCAACTCAGCATCGTCGGGGCGGGCGGTATCTGCAAAATTTTTAGAAAATGTTGAACGCGTTGCAGATAACTTTCATGGGCGGTAAAATTACCCTCTTCAAATACAAAATGATCTTCCTTAAGCACGAGCCGACCGGGTTTGTTATCCACCAACATCAGATAGGGTAAGGGTTGTCCGAACAGCGAATGCAGCTCGTTAACCAAAAAGCGCCCGTCGGTTGTTTCCAAAATATCCACGCCCATTGACCAAAACCGGCCGCGGTCACAGATATCTTTGACTAAAAAAAGCAGCTCATCCGGCGGCTGACCCCAGGCTTTCAAGTGGGTCCCGCTGGCAAAATCGCCCCGCAACAATTTGCGATGGCCAAAGTAAGCGTCGTCAATTCGCACAATCTTCCATTCCCACTTTATTTTTTCAAACTTTTGCACATATAAGAAATGGCGTTGCATGGCCGAAATAGATGGGAATTTAAGATAGTTACCGGTAAAAACAGTCGGATAACCCGGCGTTAAATGGGGGTTACCAAAACCAAAAGTTAAGTGACCGACAAGCTTGGCAAAAGCATTTGAGCGCACCACCATGACGCCTTTAGCCCCGGCGCCGATGTTGCTTTTGAAAATAAGCGGAAACGGCGCTTGCTGTAGATAGTCAAAGTAGTCTTTTTTGCGATAAAAGATGCGTGTTTCCGCCCGTGGAAATCCCTGCATTTCCAGCCAATAAGCGCACATTCGCTTGTTTTCATACAAAAACAGCTCATCATAGCTGGGGTACATACGCCGACCCAAAAAATGGGTCATTATATAGAGTCGCTCGTCGTACATGGTTTTGCGCTCCTGAATTTTATAATCAGGGCGGCACAAAAACCCGGCACAATCACTGGCCCGAACAGTTTCCAGCCAGTTCGGCGCCATGATGTCAATCAGTTCATAGGCTACGCCCAACTCGTTGCAAGCGGCCATGTACAGTTTATGGAAGTGTTGAAAGCTTTGTAGGATACCCAGTTTCATTGAATTTTGTTTAACCCCGTATTTTTTCTAAGTGACGATAAACAAAGACCCTAAGGGTTTTGTTTGCGCATAACCTCAACAGATTCAGCCAATTAAACCCTTAGTATCTCAAAAGTCAAATTGTTGCACTTTGAACAAAAATTTGAGACAAGATATGACATTTCTTGAAGAAATGTCATATCTACTTTTGGTTCCGGCTTGCCTTTGTACCGAACGTAATTGCAGATTGCCGGGCTTGCTCAGCCATGCCGACAAAAAAAAGACCCGCCTGGCAAGAAGAACCGACGGGTTTTTTGCTGTATATCTTTTTAGTTAAGCACAAGTGATCCATCGCACGGTTACGCGCGCGTGATGAAAAACCTGCTAATTGCCGCTGCTGTTCGGGGCAGACGAAAGCCGCCCGTCGCACTACACTGCTCGTTAGCGCGTCATTGTTCGATTACTTACTGATGGGTAGAAACCGGATTTGATCTTGATACTCGTCGGTATCAGATGCTTCCCATATCAATGCCAGTTCTTCAATCGTCTCACGAAGCGACATATTTGCGTTTAGGATGAATATTCCGGGGATATGGCGTCCAGCCCGGATATGATCTTCCAAATGAACCGGCATAGAGGCGCGATTATTTGTGACCAGAATAAATCCATTGATATCGCACCAGAATAATATTTCAGGATCCAATGTGCCGTTTTTTGGAAAGCCGGGATCACCAATTCTGTAAGATTCAATATCGGGTCGCTCATGCCGTAGCGTGACTTTAAAACTGATGTTCACATTTTCATCAAATAGATATTTGATTGGATTCATACTTTTGAAAGCTCGCTTGAACGAGATTTCATGGCGTCTCTTTCAGCGCGAATTTTTCTTAATTTAAGCATCACCGGAGTAGGATTCTTCGCCTGTTCTTCACGCATTCGACGACTCCATTCCAGCCAATTTGCCAAATAGGCGTCAATTGATTCCTTATTGTGAAAGTAATACGTAAGCGTCGCATATACTTGCTCTAAGGTCAAGGAAGGATAGGCTTGAACGATGCTTTCCGGCGAACGATTACAATAAATAAATTCAAATAATATCGTCTCGATCCCGATTCGTGTGCCTTTGACCCGAATATCATTCGCTGCCTGTTTGTCAAAATAGTTTTCAAGTAACATTTTCTAAAACTTCCTCTTATTACCGTCAGCGATTCATCCGATCTGTCGCCATCCGTGCGCTAACTCGTGAATCAGGTGGGGATTGTTTCGTTGCAAAAAAATACTCCGCGCAATGACAGAATTGCGGAAGTTATTAAATACCAATTCCTTAGCTTTCTTCTGCTCACGTCGGCCGCTTAAATTTCCGTCCACTTGATTTCATAATCATCAAATTCGGCGCCATCAGCGACACTCTGCAAAAATTTAACTTGTACAAAAACTTTGGTTGTTTTTTGAATAATTGCTTTCAACAAGCCGACCTGCAGATGACGGTTATACGTCTGTGTCCGCCGCATAACCGCACGGTTTTTCTCTAAGGTCAAAATTTCCCAGCCGCGTTTTTTGGGGTCTACAATGTTTATTTCCGCGTCTTTCTTTAAGGCGCGCAACACATCGCCCGGCGGAGAGTTCGCCTCAATTCGGCCATGATCGAGCAGCCAATCATAGACCTCTTCGCCAATCACTTCGCCCGATTTGCGCAAGTGGGCTGTCCCGAACTTTTTCTCAATCCAGTCACACATTTCGTTGTAGCGGTCAATCGGGACAAAGCGCTCCTGCTCATTTTCGTTTAAATCTTTGACCATATCAAATAATGGGCGAGCCATCCGATTGTCTTTGTAAAGTTTAAGCAGGTCGAAAATCAAGCTTTGGCGGACCATAACGCCATTGGTCGATGTATCCATTTAACCCTCCGAATCGTCGCCTTGCGGAGATAATAACACTTGCGGCTTTAAGTGGTAAGACGTTCTATTCCCCCGAATAGTTCGACAAATAATATAACGCTTTTTTAGGCTGGCTGTAAAGAAAAATTTTGCGAAACCAGCTTATTTACTATCCTGAATAATTCAGGCCACAAAGTCACCAAGCCACAAAGGCTTATAAAATCAGGATTTAGGCGTCTTGGAAAAAATACGCTCAAAAATCTATTTTGGGATTTAACTCTATAACTCGTTATCCCTTTGTGTCTTAGAGTCTTTGTGGCAAAAATTACAGCAATTCCCGATATCTTTTGGAACGTGCCTTAAAGTCACCAAAATTGTTATTCCCGGATACTTTTAGCGGAAATCTTGTTGCAACATCGGCCAGGATTCCGGCTAAAATCGTGCCGGAATGACATCTTTCAGGAGATCGCGGGAATTGCTGCAAAAATTACGAATAATTCAGGCTATGGATTTGCGCCATTATCAATCCATTCGGCAATATCAGCAATCATCGCCTCCGATAACGGCGCGCCACTCAGAGGCATTCGATCACCAATAATATCGTCATCATTGCGCAGCTTTTTGATCAGCCAGCTATTGGCGCTATCGCCAGGTTTGACGCGCTTAAATGCCGGATTGGCGCTGCTGTTGACGTTGACTAAACTGGTGTATGCCTTGCCTGGACTCAGGTCCAAACCGCTGCCGGCATCGGCCCCTGCTTCCACATGGCAGCCACTGCCCCGGCAAGATTGATTAAACACACGGGTTTGAATGTCGGCAAGCGTCGTCACGGCCGGCGTGTCACAATCCGTACTGACTTTACAGCTTACCGCCAAAAAGTTCAGCCCGGCAACTGCCGCTAAAATCAGTCTTTTTTTCTTCATAAAACATTCTCCTTCTGTATGTTACAGCATTTTAATATTTTGGTAGCAACGGAAGTTATTCTGCGCATGACAAGCTTGTACACAATTACTTGCAAACTAAAGTTTGCGACTCCGTCTTAAATGACGGCAATTCAGGCTGCTTGATGAGCACGAGCATAAATACGAATCGCCGCGGCTAAATAGTTTTCATAGTTTTCGCCTTGTGCCTTGAACCACTCTAGTACATCGGATTCAACTTCCACAGTGACTTTGACTTTTTGCACGGGAAGACGCCATTTAGCCGTAGCAAAAAACGTATCCGTCAGCGGAGGAATATCCGATGTATCAATCATGTCCTCGTCAATCGCATCAAG
Source organism: uncultured Gemmatimonadota bacterium (assembly GCA_964404765.1). Lineage (GTDB taxonomy): Bacteria > 4572-55 > 4572-55 > 4572-55 > 4572-55 > CAYOLL01. Next base: position 11,681 of record CAYOLL010000116.1, read on the forward strand.
ATGCGCCAAATTCGTCTTGATAGGCGGATTCATATCGCTTGCGTTCATCTTTAACGGCCTTTCGAAAAGAAATGATACGGATTGTGCCTTCTTGGGGTTCGGTGAATACAATAACTACAATGCGCAGCTCAAACAAGCCAAGTCCGATCCAGCGATCTTCACCGTAGTTTTCACGGTCATCCAAATTCGTCAGCATCGGGCGCTCAAATACGATGTGCGCATCGGCAAAATTCAAGCCGTGTTTTCCAATGTTTTCCCGATTCTTTTGCTCATCCCATTCAAACTTTATTTGCATTATCGTCGCTCATTTTACAAAAAATGTGCGTTGTGAAATGATTCTGGGCTTGAATTATTCGTGTTACGTTTCTCAAAGCACATCGAGGACTTCCAGCGCCATATCCAGCTTGCCCATGGGAATCGTAATATAGGCCCCTTGAACCATTTCCTTCGCCGCAAGCAACGCTTCCTGAGCAATCTTAATTCCTTCCGCGCGTCCGCTTTCACCCGATCCGGCAATGCGCATCCGTTCACGAATATCGTCCGGAATGGACATACCGGGCACCTCGTTGTGCAAAAATTCGGCGTTTTTATGACTGACCAGTGGGCAAATGCCAACCAGGATAGGTAGGTTTGTTGCTTTCGTCCGTTCCAAAAAGCGCTGTAAGTAATCAACTTTGTAGACCGGTTGTGTCAGGGCGTATTCGGCGCCGGCGGCGGCTTTACGATGAAAGCGCTCGATCTCAATATCAATATCAATGGCGGCGGGATTGGCGCCCACGCCAATAAAAAAGCGCGCGGCCTCACCAATGGAATTGCCGGCCACATCCAGCCCGTGATTCAAGCGGTCGATCATGCGCACCAATCCAATGGCGTCAATATCAAAAACGGCGGTGGCGTCGGGATAGTCACCCATCTTGGGCGGGTCTCCGGTAATCGCCAAAATATTATGCAAGCCCAACGCCTGCAAGCCTAATAAATCGGATTGCATGCCCAACAAATTCCGGTCACGGCAACAGTAGTGCAAAATCGTTTCAATTTTGACTTGCTGTTTGACCAACAATGCTGCAGCCATTGGCGTCATACGAGCGGAAGCGCGCGGCCCATCGGGAATATTAATAGCATCAACGCCGCTTTCATATAATCGGCGCGAGCGCTCGATCATTGTCGTCATGGAAACACCGCGTGGCGGCAGTAACTCTACACTGACAACAAATTTGCCCTTGGCCATCTTGTGCGCCAGGTCAGTTTTTTCGGCGGTCGGTATTGGCGGCAATTCCTGAACGTTCGGCTTGTTATCGATCAAAACCAGGGTCACATCGCGTGTAGGCCGCAGCGCCTTGACCGTTGCTTTGATTGCCTTGATATGATCCGGAGTTGTGCCGCAGCAACCGCCAATCAAGGACACGCCTGCCCGCAAAAACCGCTTGGCGTATGTGCTGTGATATTCCGGCGATGACATGTAAATGACACGCCCGTCAATTAGCCGGGGATCGCCGGCATTCGGTTGGACAGCCAATTTTTTTTGGGAAACTTTGGCCATCCGCAAGACGGCATCCAGCACGGCCTGCGGTCCAACACCACAGTTTGCGCCAATCACATCTGCGCCAAATCGCTCCAGCGTCGTGGCCGCGTGTTCTGGCTCAACACCCAACAGCGTGGTGGCATCTTCTTTAAAAATCATTTGGGCGACAATGGGCTTATCGCATACATCGCGCACACCCAGAATCGCCTGATGAATCTCGTACAAATCACCAAAGGTCTCCAGTATAAACAGGTCCACTCCGCCATCAGCCAACGCCTGTGCCTGCTCACGGAAAAGATCGCGCGCCTCGCCGATGGTAATATTACCGAACGGTTCAATCGGTTTACCCAAAGGACCTATGGCCCCGGCCACATATACCCTGTTTTGAGCGACTGCCCTGGCAATTTTAGCTCCTTCATAATTGATTTCGCGAACCTTCTTTTCAAAACCGAACGGCGCAAGCTTAAGCCGATTAGCGCCGAACGTATTGGTTTCGATCACATCCGCGCCGGCCTGAATGTACTCCAAATGCACCTGTTTCACCAGGCCAAAGTTAGACAGATTCAGCTCGTCAAAGCATTGATTGATATAAATACCCTTGGCGTACAACATTGTGCCCATAGCGCCGTCGCAGACCAGCACATGTTGATTTAGACTATCCAAAAAGGGTTCAAGCGACATTCGGCCTCCGTAACATCATTTCATATACAGCATTTAAGAAAATGTTTTGTGGGGGACGAGACCGACGGTTTGTAGCACAGATTAGCAATCTGTGCTTTGTGGGGATAGGCACAGATTGCTAATCTGTGCTACATCGTCGCCAAAAACAATATCTTAAACACTGTAGCTTGCATTATTTATCAACTACAAAACCAAGTCCTGCCAATTAAAAAAATAGCACAGACATTCGTCTGTGCTATAAGGTTTGCAAAATTTTAAACAGCTTGTTAAACTTTAAAATGACTGATAAGCTCCTGCAGCTTTTCAACGTGATATTGCAGATTTTGATGATGCGTTGCCATTTCGCTGATCGACGCCATTTGCTCTTCAATCGCCGTTGCCGCCGAATGAGAACTGGCGTCATTATCCTCCGCAATACGGGCCACTGACGAAAGCGAATCCACCAATTGAATAATTTCGCCTTGCTGATGCTGACTGGAAGTCACAATCTCCTGAATGCGCGATGAGTTCTTTTGGATGTGCATATTGATTTGCTCCAAAATCGAACCCATGGAATCAAACATGGCCCGGCCATAGTCAACCTCTTCTTCGACCTGCGTAATCCAGGTAATCACACTATCGGTCGCCTCCTGAATCTCGTTGACACGGGTGGAGATTTGCTTCAGGGCGATGTTGGAATCCTTCGCCAGCTTGCGTACTTCTTCGGCGACGACTGAAAAGCCGCGGCCATGCTCGCCGGCGCGGGCAGCCTCGATAGCGGCATTCAAAGCCAGCAAATTGGTTTGACTGGCGATATTTTCCACGTTGCCAACAAACTTTTTGATTTCATTGGATTTTTGGATCAAGACCCGCACCGCGTTGACCGATTCACCGGTCACTTGCACCAGGGATTGCATGCGCTGCTGTGATTCATGCGAAGAGCGCTTGCCGCGAGTAGAAGCTTCGGCAATATCTTTGGTCGTCTGATCAGCCTCGATGGCGCCACTGGAAACGATGGTGGCCAATTCGGCAAATTGGTGCGCCTTTTGCACGACAGTCGTAATTTCCTTGGATTGCGCTTCTGCGCCACGCGAGATTTGTTGAACACTGGTGGCCATTTCTTCCATTGACGCAGCCACCTGCTCGTTGACATCGGATAACATACGCGTCGCATCGGTTACTTCCTTCATTGTTTTGAAGGTTTGGCCGATCAGCTCCTGCAATTTGGCCAGCAGGTCATTAAACCAATAGACCAGCTTGCCCATTTCGTCATCGGACGTAATGGCAATGCGCTCGCGCAAATCGCCGCCTTCCTGCGAGATCTGCTTCATTTTGGCGCGAACTTCATCAATGTTTTTCGAGAACAAGATGGCAATTAAGTAGGCCACAACACCGGCAAAAAAGATAACGATCGTGACAAAGATTGCAACACGAATCAGAATTGTGTTTAGCTCACCGGGGGTAACATACGGTCTGGCCGTAAAATAGGCAAAAGCCCCCAAACCAATGGTGTTAAAAGTCATCAAGCCAAGAAAACTGACCACAACCTTCACAATCACCGACAAGTAGGTACTTAGCCGATTTTTGTAAAAAATGTGGGTGTACGAAGCGTAGGGCATGAAGGTCAGGCGAACCGGCTCAAAAATCCATTTGTGAATGAGAACGCCCAGCACAAACAGATTGCCGACCGAAATAAAATAATTGCCGATAACCAGATTGATAACTGTGGCAACCGAAACCGTATAGGGCGAAAAAATTGCCGCGATGATAAATACGGTCGCCGAAGGCACATAAGCGTACAATGTAGCGCGGGGAATAAAATGGATAGGAAAATTGATTGCCTGCATCCAGGCATCCTGAATCAGCGCTTCTGCTGGCTTCTCATTAACTTCGAGCGTCCGCAACCATTCGAAAATGCGATTGGTCATGCGATCAAAGAAAATGTAGGACATCGTCAGGTTAAATGCGGAAACAATCAACTGTGAGATCACGGTAAACCGCAAAAAACCCGGATCAAATTTCTCATTAAAATTGATGTAGAATACACCCAAAATATTAAAAAATAAAATCAAGCCGCCCGTCCAAAGTACGACGCTGGAACGAAACTCAACAGGATTTACTTTTTCTACTTTCTGGGTAGTTGGATTAATTGCAGCCATACCTTAATTTCTCAAGTGGGTCAGTCGATTTCCGCAAAATAAGTCGTTAAATTAAATTGGGATGGTTCAAGCTTTAGCTTCTCGGCATTATCCAGGAACCATTGAATCAGCAGAGAAGCGCTACGGTTTTTCTCCTTGCCGAAAATAATCGCGCCAAATACGACGGCGTCTTCAATATGGGTGTGGTCATGCTCCACATGGTCAGACTCGTCATCTTCGCAGTCGTCGGATTCGTCAAACCATTGCATTTGGTCACCTGTCTCAGCAACAGACCAATCGCCATCGTCAGCGCGCTTAAATTGCTTGCTGCCGGCCAGCAGTTCGACCACATCGCCCAGATCCAGCGAGTCTTCGCCTTCCACAAATAATTCTACAACAACAACTTGTTTCATAAAATCCACCTTTCGTTCATGCGCAATAGCTACAACGGACTATTTGCTCAAGATTAGCCGGCGGGTCCATTTTTGTCCGCCAATCTCCAACGCATATAGATAGATGCCGTCGCTAACGCGTTCATTATTTTCATTCAAGCCATCCCATGAAGTCGTATAATAACCGATTGGGAAATTCTTGTCAACTAATTCTTTCACCAAACGGCCGCTGACGTCATAAATCCGCAGCCGAACCTGACCGGCGGCCGGCACGGCAAAACCGATCACGGTCTTGTCCATAAACGGGTTGGGGTAGTTCTGCCGCAACGCCGGAGTTGCCGGAAAAGCCGCGGATCGCACGGTGATCGACGTGTGAAAAGTCGATACGCCGGCGGCGTCCACATCTTCCAGACGATAGGCGTAGCTTTGATCCGGCGCGATGCCTTCATCCACATAGGTAAAAACCGTGCCGGGCGCGACGATCAATTCGGTCGTCAGGCGAACAAAATCCGGCTGCGTCTCGGCTTTGCGCCAGACGTGGAAGCCGGCCAGATCGCTGCTTGCGGCGATCTCCCAACGCAAGGCGATGGTGTTGGCCTGCGCCTCGGCGGTAAAGGCGGCAAGTTCGACCGGCAGCCGCGCTTCCATGATGGCCGCACTCGACCAGAACGAAGTCAGTCCGGTTTGATCGACGGCCACAACGTGCCAAAAGTAATCCGCTCCTGCTTGCAATAAGCCAAGCACACTGGCGACCGACAATTCCGTCTGACGAATATTACGAACGGTGACGATACCTTGCGTAAATTGCTCGTCTAAAGAGAATTCGACGGTGTATGTGATTTCCGCAAGCGGATCGGGATCAACCGACGCCGTCCAACGTAAACGGTCATGCTCGACGCGGGCCGGATCCGTCGGCGCGGAAGGCGCTTCTTCCTGGCGGTTAATATAAAAGCGCCAGGTTTGGGCGGCGGCAGTTTTAGCGCTGCTATTATCAACAGCTTGGGCTTTCCAGTAAAATTCGCCGTTTTCGACAAACATATTTGTGCCGGGATTGATAGAATACGCGCTTTCCGTGAGATTCCGCACAATCACGGTCGCATTCGGCTCAAAAGTCGGCGTTTGGCTCAGATACAGGTCATACGTAATCGGCCCACAATCCGGATCGGCGGAATCCGTCCAATTCAGAACGGCGCTTGCGTCGCGCAAAACGGCGCGATCCGGTGGTTCAACCAACGCAAATTCCGTCGGCGGCTCCGGCACGGCGTTCATCACGAAAACACAAGCCTGCGCCCATGGGCCGTAAGCCTTGCCATCCCAGGCCCGCACCCGCCAATAATAGGGCGCGCAGCTGTCGCGCAGTTCGCGGTTGACCTGCCAATTCAGACCCTCGCCGTTACCGCTCAGAGCGGCGGTATCGCTGAAAGTCACCGTCATGGCCACATGATATTGATAGAACAGCGTCGGATCGTCGGCATCGCTGGCCGGGCTAATCGACAACAGCGGTTGACGCTGCCGGATTTCGCTGCCGCACGGTCCGGTCAGTGTCGGCGCGGTCGGGATCGAGTTGGCCGCGTCCAATCTAAACGACTGGCGAGTCACGCTCGATGGTGTACTACTGTCATCCAAAGTTGTGAGTTCCCAATACCAGGCGCCGTCATCTGACCCGGCGGCGCTAAAATTATGGGTAAGGCAGGTCTGATTGGCCGCGGTCGTTTCATCGCGGACAACCGTTGTCCAGGAAGCGTCTTTGGTCAGACGGAAACGATAACGCAGCGTGGCAGAACCGTCGCTCAAATCCGGGTCGGTGGCCGCCTGCCAGCAGAATTGCACCGCCACGGTTTGCACGGTCGCTCCATTCATCGGACTAATGCCGGCGCTGACCGGATTGGGCGGGTTGTTCTGCTTGTTCAGCGTAAAACAGGCCGCGGTCGAATAGGCCGAATTTTGATCGCTGACAGCCTGCACACGCCAATAGTAGCGCGTATCTTCGGTTAAATTGGTAAAGCCACTCAGATTCTGCAGCGTGGCGCACAAGGCGGTGCCGCCCTGCAAAGCGGTCAGGCGGACGTTGCTGAAATTGGCGTCCGTGGCGATCTGCACACGATAATCGCGCACATCTTCGTTCGGATCAAGGTCATCGGCGGCGTTCCAGCACAACTGCCCGGTCGCGCTGAGTTCGACGGCGCAATCGGTCGGACTGAGGCCGGTCGGCGTGGTCGGGATTTCCGCAGTCCGGTTGATCCAGAAGTTTTGCTGAGCGGACGGATCGGCTTTAGCGCCCTCATCATCCATTGTCACCACGCGCCAGAAGTAGCGGGCGTTTTCGGTCAAGGTTTGGGTGACGGAGAGGTTCGCTGTGCCTTCGGCGGATGTCAGCGTTTCATACGTCGCAAAGCCCGGATCGGTCGTTAAGTGCACCTGATAACGCAGTTTGGCCGATGTGTCGCTTACGTCCGGGTCGGTGGCGGCATCCCAGCTTAGCAGCACTGCGCCGGAAGCGGTAATAATCGAATTTGCGAGCGGACTAAAACCGCTGCTGACGGCATTGGGCCGATCATTTTCGGCATTGTAGACAAACCAATCCTGACCGCTGGACCAGCCGGATTCAAGCGTGAAACTGTCCGTCGCCCGAATGCGCCAATAGTATTTGGAATCATCGCGCAAATGTGTGGCGGCATTGCCGATACGATAGCAAAGGCTACCGATATTCCCAATCGTCAACACGACCGGGCTAAAAGCGGTCGTTTCAGAAATCTGCAATTCGTAGACAATGACATCGTTCGGGTCGGGATCGACGGCGGCATTCCAGCACAATTGGCCGTCCGGCTTCAACTCGCCGCCACTGACGGTGGTAATCACCGGTGCGGCCGGGCGGGTGGCCTTTTTCAGAGTAAACGATGCGGCTGCGCTGCCCGTCACGCCGCCTTCAAAGCTCAACGGCTACTCCGCCGAAGTCGTC
>CAYOLL010000117.1:0-18781 GCA_964404765.1 uncultured Gemmatimonadota bacterium
CGTAATGCTATGTAAATATTATCTTTATACGATAATGGTTGACGTCAAATTAAAAGGTGTTATGGTGATTACGAACAACGCCGGCGTTAAAAACTCAATTTTTGAATACCCTTCGTGGAACTTAGTGTTTTTGTGACTTTGTGGCGTATCTTTTAATTTTTCAGGTTGGATTATCCATAGTGCCCGCCGGATGATTTTCACGTTTGATAGAAAAATGCCGGGAAACTTTCGCCGCGTTATTAATTAATTTCAGCTTACGATCCGGAGTATGATTCTATGAACTATGCGATTGAGGGAATCTATAACAACGGCAGCATCGAGCTTATCGAAAAGCCCGATTTTCCCAAACCGGTTGGCGTACTGATCATTTTTTTAGAAAATAAAAAGAAGATTAGCAAACTCGGCGGACTTTTTAAAAACGCGGCTATTGACTATGATGGAATCAAACAGGATTTGGCCGAGTTGCGGCGCAATTCCTCGGCTCATATTTTAGAAGAATTTGAGCGTGGTCAATGAATAAATACGTTACCGATACCCAGGCATTAGTCAAATTCCTCAACGGTCAGAAAGTAATCAATGAAGGAATTGATTCGATTTTCAGAAAGGCGGATGACGGTGAAAACATCATCGTGATTCCGTCTGTTGTTTTATTTGAGATAGGCTACCTGCATGAAAAAGAAAGGATTCCTATTTCGCTCGAAGAGATAAAAACCATCCTGGAAAATTCGGTAAATTACAGAGAAGAGAAATTATCGTTGGACATTATTGAAGCCGCTTTTGAGATTAAAGACATTCCGGAATTGCACGACAGACTGATTGCCGGAACCGCCCGGTTTTTGAATCTGCCTTTGATTACCAACGACCCTGTTATTCTGGCCAGCAAGTCTGTTGAATGTGTGCAGTAGGGATACGTAAAAGCTGTTGACAAAGCAGCCCAAAACAGGCGATGGCGGTGTTTATTCCCGATCTGCGGGGAAAGAAATGCGATTCTGGAGTCCAAAGCGAAGCTTTGTCGTTGAGTTCAAAGCTCCGCTTTGAACTCCGATGTTAAGCGTCTTTGAAACGCAAAAGACCTTCCGAGTCGAAACTCAGAAGGTCTTTTTTGATGCAATCAATTGCCAACTATTAACTACTAACCATTAACTTTTTGGGACACCGGCGCATACTTGCGGATGGTCACCGTGCCCAGACTGAGGAAGACCAGGGCCAGGATGATCAAACCCCATTCGGAGACGGTCGGGACCGCGGCTGTGCCGGACCCGCTTGCCGCATAAACCAGGGCCATGGAATTGCCCAGGGCAATAGGTCGATTTAAAACCGCAACGGTGGCCGTGACCGTGTTGGTGGCGGCATTTATCACCGAGACCCTGTTTGTGAGGCTGCCCACATAAACCGTTGACCCGTCCGGGCGGACCGCCACGCCAAAGGGTTGAGTTCCAACCGTAACAGTGGCCGTGACTGTGTTGGTGGCGGCGTTAATCACCGAGACAGTGCTTGAGTTGAAGTTGGCCACATAAACCATTGACCCGTCCGGGCGGACCGCCACGCCAGTGGGTTGATCTCCAACCGTAACAGTGGCTGTGACCGTGTTGGTGGCGGCGTTAATCACCGAGACATTGTCTGAATTTTGATTGGTTACATAAACCATTGACCCGTCCGGGCGGACCGCCACGCCATAGGGACTAGTTCCAACCGTAACGGTGGCCGTGACCGTGTTGGTGGCGGCGTTAATCACCGAGACAGTGTTTGCGCCTCTGTTGGCCACATAAACCTTTGCCCCGTCCGGGCTGACCGCCACGCCATTGGGGCCAGTTCCAACCGTAACGGTGGCCGTGACCGTGTTGGTGGCGGTGTTAATCACCGAGACATTGTCTGGGCCGGTATTGGTCACATAAACCTTTGACCCGTCCGGGCTGACCGCCACGCCAGTGGGATTAGTTCCCACCACGATGGTGGCCGTGACTGTGTTGGTGGCGGTGTTAATCACCGAGACCCTGCTTGAGCCGAAGTTGGGGATATAAGCGTACGGCTGGGCCAACACGTCCGCCGGACCAAGTATCAAGACCAAGCCCAGGAACCATAACATCCTTTTCGTCATCCGAATCCTCCTTTAGTAAATTGGTCAATACGCGCACAGGCTTTGGGCGCAATTCAAATCCGGCCACATCAAGCCTGGGCAGGGTTAGTTGCTGCTTTATCAACAATGAGCGAATAGCCGCATCAAAACAAAAAAAACGCCTGCAGCCGGTTAAGACGTATTAATCCGGCGACAGGCGGGTTTAGTCGTGTCAAGATAAGGCGTTATCAGTAAACGAATTACGGTATAGAACTTGCGGGGGGGGTTATGCCCATTTTGGCAAGTGTCGTATTTTCAGTCAGCATACAGTTTCAGCTTTCGTCAGGCGGAAGGCCGTTCCGCCTGGTTATAAAGTCAACAAAAGAAATAAGTGCGGCAAAGATAGCGGTATTTGGTTTTTTGTCAATACGTTTGTGCGCCGGATGCCCGTTTTTGCCGGGACAGGCGCCTGCTTTCTTCAAGAATGCGAGTGTCTCATATTTCAACCGGGCATAATAGCTTTCCAGCAAGGTTTGGCTGGCGTCTTTGAGGATATGGGTGCCGTTTTCGGCCAGCAGGAGAATGCGTTTGAGCAGGATTTCGCCGGTGACGGCCATAATTTCCGGCGAATCGTCTTTTTGATGCGTTTTTCGCTCATTTTTCGTCGCCTGATGCCAGGTTTTCAAGCTGTTCCTGGGTCAGACCGGTCAGTTTCATAATTTCTGCGGGCGGGTAGCCTTCTTGTTTCATCAGCCGGGCAACTCCAAACCTGGTTTTTAGTTCGCCCTCGGCGATCCCTTCAACCTTACCTTCAACTTTTCCGGTCTTGTATGCGGTTGTCACCACGCCTTTTATATCCCAATAGTGGATCAGGCTTTCCTCGTATGTCGTTCGCTGATCCGGATTCATGTTGGCCACCTCGGCAATTGTGAACGCCTTTTGAAAGATCGGCTCATTCAGAATCTGCGGAATGTGGTCAAAACTCTCCAAATTCTTCAGAAAATAGATCCATTTGTCGAAATGTGTTTCCAGTTCGTCTTCTTGCTTGATAAACAAAGGCATCTGTAGAAACCGAAAGTGCAATTTGTCGAAAAACAGTTCGCCATCTTGGTCGCGCAGGGCCACATCGCGCCGGAATTTCCGCCGCTCCTCGGCCTCGTCGTACACAAAGTCTAAAACCGCCACCAGATAGATCGCGGCCAACTCAAAATCCCAATCCCCCTTTTTGGCCTGATCGCGAATCGGAAAGGTGGCGTAAAACAAGGCGCGATCCTTGAAAAAATCAAACTTGGCCTTTTGCATTTCCACAATAAACCGCTCGCCTGTGGCGCTGAGGCAGTGCAGATCAAAGATCGCTTTTCGTTCATGTGAAACGTCCGGCAGTTGTTCTACATTGTGAAAGGTCAATTTGGCAATCTGATGCCGGGTGGGCAGGAGCTGATTCAGAAAATCAATCAACAAGTCCTTGCTGCCCTCCTCGCCAAACAGTTTTTTGAAACCGAAATCGGTATAAGGATTGATGTAGCGCGACATGGTTTTGCCTCCGGAGAGCTATGGGAATTTTCACGAATCAATAAAAAGTAACACACCGCATCTCGTTTGTCAACCGGAAACATCCGGACAAAAATAGCTTTCTGCCGGGCGTCTTTCGCCGGCGCCCGCCCGTTTGAACAGCGTCTAATACTTCAACCGCGCATAATAGCTTTCCAGCGAGGCTTTGCGGGCGTCTTTCAACGTGCGGATGCCGTTTTCAGCCAGCAGGGGAATGAGTTTGAGCAGGATCTCGCCGGGCTACAAGAGCGCTAATTGCCATTCGCCCACTTCTCGTTTGGCCACATCAAAGTTGATGCCCAGCAAGAAAACTTTGCGGCCCGTCTGCCGGTAACGGTCGGCATAACCTTTGGCCCGTATTTGCTGCAAGGCCGCCTCAGCGCCCTGACCGCATTTGAATTCGATCACAAACACCTTGTCGGCAAAAAGAATGGCCAGGTCAATCCGACCCTTGTGACCCAGTACTTCGCTGCGGGCGTCCGCGCCGGAGGCTGAGACCATAAGATAGAACAAGGTGTGAAAGTAGGCCTCGTTGAGCGTGGTCATCTTGTCATACGGGATCGAAGCGTAGATGGCGTTGATGGTCTCGAAAAAGGCGTCTAACTCTTCGCGTTCCAAATATTGCGCCAAACGGACGATTTGGGCGCTCATCAAACCGCTGCCCGGCGCCTCGTAGGAGCGTAGCAGGCATTCCGTAAAGCTGATTTTGACTTCCTGATTGGGATAACTCAAGGTAAAAATCCGGCCCTGCACATCCTTGACGGTCAAGTAGCCGGTTTGGAAAAGCATGGCTTCCGGCTGCAAGTTGTCCAGATCGTACGCGCCGAAGACGGATTCGGTGACTTCCAAAGTCTCGATTTGTGACAATGGATAGTTCTTTTCGCGCAGCAGATTCACCAAAAACGTGGGCGTGGCCGTCTCAAACCAGTAGTTGCCAAATGCCTGCTGATCGAAGGCCCGCAAAATCGAAAACGGATTGTAAACCTTCGCATTTTTGGTTGAAAACCGATAGCCGTTGTATTGCGCCGTCAATCGTTCCAGCAAGTCCGCGGCCGGGATGCTTAGATGAGCGGCAAAATCGGAAATGTAGTCCTGAAAATAGCGCTCCAGTTCCTCTCCGGTATAACCCAGCAACGCGGCATAGCGTTCATCCATCGAAATGTCACTCAGATTGTTCAATTCCGAAAAAATGGACACCTTGCTGAACCGCGAAATGCCGGTCAAACAGACAAAGCGTAAAATGGGCGCAATATCCCCGCCTTTGATCACGCCAAATACGCTTTTAAGAATATCACGATTGGTTTTGGCAATGTCCAGTCCCTTTTCGCCTTTGCCCAGGTGGTCAATCATCGGCTTATCGTATTCGTCCACCAGAATGACAACCGGCTGGTGATATTTTCGATTCAGTTCGAGAATCAAGTTGCCAAAACGTTCTTTAAGCAGAGACGATCCTAACGAAACGCCATACGAACACGCAATTGCCTCCAGCGCTTCTTCAAGCCCTTGCTCCAGACGCTCCGGCGTGTCATGGCTGATTCGGTTAAAATCCAGATTGATAATCGGGTGCTCCACCCACGCCCAATTCGTATACTCGGCCAGCCACAAACCGTCAAACAACTCCCGCCGTCCCTGGAACAGGCACTTGAGCGTAGACACCAGCAAGGACTTGCCAAACCGTCGCGGCCGGGACAGAAAGTAATACATGCCGCTATTGACCAGCTTGTAAATGTGCTCGGTCTTGTCAATGTAGAGAAAGTCGCTCTCGCGCATGACTTCAAAGGATTGGATGCCGATGGGCAGTTTCTTCATAAGTCGCTCCTTTACCGTAGCTAAATAAGGCTGTCTCTTTCAATCACAGAAAAAAGATACATGTTTCACAAATAGTTGTCAATACAAACAAAAAGACCTTCCGAGTTGAAACTCAGAAGGTCTTTTTTGACGCAAGCAATTGCCGACTCTTAACTATTAACTTTTTGGAACACCGACGCATACTTGCGGATGGCCACCGTGCCCAGGCTCAGGAGGACCAGGGCCAGGATGATCAACGCCCATTCGGACATGGTGGGGACCGGGACAGTAGCCGCTTGCAGTTCAAACGCGCCGATGTCCACCGTGAGCGAGCGAGCCAAAGCGCCGTCGGAGATGCGGGCAAAGCCCACGCCGCGCTGGTCGTAGATAATGCCGGCGGCCGCGGCGTCATCCCCGGCGTCGATGGCTAACGAGCCGGGCAGCAGGGCGTGGGTTTGGGTCGGCCCACCGTTGTTGGCCAGTGGGCCCAGGTTGGGGTCGCCGCTGACAAACCCGATGGATCCTATGCTGCATGTACCGTCTTCAACCAGGTTGTTGATGTTGGTCATAATCGCGCCGCTATTGGCACAATCCCCGCCGCTGACGCTATTGGCGATGATAGTATTGGCAAAATTCAGCATACCGCTGGCGCCGTTATAGATGCCGCCGCCGGTGGTGGCTGAATTGCCGGACAGGGTGCAACCGGTTAGGTTCACCGGGATGGCAATGGGGGGGTTATAGATGCCGCCACCGCTTGTGGTGGCGTTATTGCCGGACAGGGTGCAGTTGGTCAGACTCACTAGGTTGTTATTATAGATGCCGCCGCCGCTAGTGGTGGCGGAATTGCCGGACAGGACGCAGCCGGCCAGCGTCAGTGTGCCGTTGTTCAAGATGCCACCGCCGTTGTCGGTGGTATTGGTGGACAGGATGCAGTCGGTCAGCGTCAGTGTGCCGTCATTATAAATGCCGCCGCCGTAGAAGTCGGCGGTATTGTTGGACAGGGCGCAATTGGTCAGCGTCAGTGTGCCGACATTATAAATACCGCCGCCGCCGTTGCTGCCGTTGCCGGCGGTATTGTTGGACAGGATGCAGTCGGTCAACGTCAGCGTACCGTTGTTAAAGATGCCGCCACCATCGGATGCGGCGGTATTGTTGGACAGGATGCAGTCGGTCAGCGTCAGCGTACCGTTGTTAAAGATGCCGCCGCCTAAGGTGAAGCCGCTGACGTTCCCATCGGCGATGGTCAGGTCATTCATCACCACCGTGCCGCTGATGATATTAAATACCCGCACGGCATTGTTACCACTGATGGTCAGGTTGGCCGCGCCCGGCCCGTTCAACGTCATGTCGCTACTCACGCTCAGTTGTGCGCTCAGGGTAATCGTAGGCCCCACGCCGGTCAGGTTAATCACGTCGGCGCCGACAGCGCCGTTGGCTGCGGCGATGGCTTCGCGCAGGGAACAATCGCTATCGCATGTTCCGTCATTTGTATCCGCCGTCTTGGTCACGGTAAAAGTAGCCGCCCCGGCCACCCCGGCCAGTGACAGACTCAGCAAACCCAGCGCAACGAACTGCATAACACGTTTGTACATAACAAATCCTCCTTTAAAAAGGTGAAAATGGTGGTGAATCCAACCCAGTCGCTCCGGCGACGGATTTCGGGAAGAAAAATTACATAGCGAATCCGGCGTCTTTCTGATACGCTGATTTTGGGTATCCGGTAATTTCAAATTTAGCACATAAAGTAAGCAATTGTTGAACATTGCTGCTAGCGCAATTTTGACGGGCAACAATATACAAAAACAAAACAGTTTTTAAATTTAAATCGAGTATGCATGTTACAATCTTCTCATAAAAAGTTTTATCAGTAACGCACCGTGAATGAAGAAACTAAAGACGTAATTGAGTCACAACACACAGTCAGAAAAAAAAGTTGGCTAAAACAAAAAATTCCCGTCATGCCGACCTCAGGTAAACTAGGGCTGGCGCAGCGGGGATTCATGATATGGCGCTGTACGCGCAAAAACCGGACGAAGTGGCCCTAAGTGTACCCCCCTCCCATCAGATTTTTAGTTGTGGTTATCATTTGGCTATCGGGTCTTGGATTCAGCATACGGTTTTTTGTCAAGTCAAGTGAACATCATCGTCGCACATGGAAAAAGCCGTGTGACATTTAATACGTGCGAGGTGGTTTTGTCAATACTTTTATGCACCGGAAATCCCGCTCTTTCGCGGAAGTGGTCGCCTCATACTTTAACCTAACTAACATCAAACCAAAAGACCTTCCGAGTCGAAACCCGAAAGGTCTTTTTTGACGCGATCAATTGCCCGGCCATTCGGAAGTGCCGGGCCGCGTTAGAGGCTAACTTTTTTCAGTCTGGAACATCAGAAAGCCGTTCCGCCCGATCATAAAGTTAACAAAAGGAATTCGTGCGGCAAATTTAGCGGCTTTTGGTTCCTTGTCAACATGTTTGTGCGCCGGATACCCGCTTTTGCCGGGACAGACACTCACTTTCTTGCAGAAAGCGGATGTCTAATATTTCAACCGGGCATAATCGCTTTTCACTTTCAAAATCAATCAAATTAAGATTGACAATTGACCGAATAAGCATAAATTCAGTCAGTATAACATGCTGACTTTAAAAATCTTCATGCGGAGAATGACCTTGAATTATATTGAACAGCGACAATTGGTGCGCCTGAGACAACTCGTGACCCCGGGCAAGGTCGTGATTCTCTACGGCGCGCGGCGGGTGGGCAAGACCACGCTGGTGAAAAAATACTTAGAAAGCGAGGCTGAACCGGCGCTCTATGTCAGCGGCGACGATATTTTCGTGCGCGAATTTTTGGCCGGTCAATCCATCGAAAAGCTGCGCGATTTCATCGGTCAAAATAAGCTGCTGATCGTGGATGAAGCCCAGTACATTCCCCAAATCGGGCTGAACCTCAAGCTGATTGTGGATCATCTGCCGGAGGTGATGGTGATTGCTACCGGCTCGTCCTCCTTCGATCTGGCGCGGGATACGGGCGAGCCCTTGACCGGCCGCCGTCACGTCTTGACGCTGTATCCGCTGGCCCAACTGGAGTTGAACGCGGTGGAAAATCGCGCCGAAACCGCCGCCCGTCTGGAATCCCGCCTCATTTATGGCAGCTATCCGGAGGTGGTTCTGCTGGCAGACAACCGGCAGCGGGCCGAATACCTGCGCGATTTGGTGAACAGTTACCTGACCAAAGATATTTTGGCCCTGGAGGGAGTTCAACATTCGGAGAAGTTGATGCGCCTGCTGCAATTATTGGTGTTTCAGATCGGCAAGGAGTTGTCGTTTACGGAACTGGGCGCTCAGTTGGGCATGAGCAAAAATACGGTGGAACGCTACCTTGATCTGTTAGAGAAAGCGTTTGTGATCTATCGGCGGCGCGGTTTTAACCGCAACCTGCGCAAGGAAATCAGTAAAAATCCGCGCTATTACTTTTTTGATAACGGCATTCGCAATGGGTTGATCCAGAACTTTGGCCCCTTATCGCTGCGAAATGATACGGGCGAACTGTGGGAGAATTACATCCTGGGCGAGCGGCTGAAAAAACTGGAATACGCGCAGCAATGGACGAGCAGCTACTTTTGGCGGACGTACAGCCGTCAGGAAATTGACCTGGTTGAAGAATGCGACGGGCAGCTTCATGGCTACGAGGTCAAATGGCAACCGCAGCCGGCCAGGCCGCCACGCGAATGGTCAGCGGCCTATCCTCAGGCGGAGTTTACGGTCATCCACCGGGAACACTATCTTGATTTTATCGGTTGAGCCTGAATGCATAGCATTTTAGCGGCTTGGAACGCAGACGCATACTTGCGGATAGCGATGGCCCCAGCCTGTCAGCGTTGGAGCAAGTGCCCCAATCTGCGCCATTTGGCCGGGTTCAGAACCATCGTCAAGGACACAAGCCAGGCAAAGTGGTAAATCAAGAGCCACATTTTGCAGCCGATATAAAGGTGATAAAAGCCAGACCGGACGCAGGCACTTGGAGAAGGGTTAAGGTTAAGCAATTAATGTGAGTCAGATCAGTGCCCCGATTTTGCAAAAACATTTTTGATTCCGGCAGAAATTGTTGCCTGATCTGCAAGATTCATATAGCTTCTGCCGGTTGGAGTCAGGGTCAATATGTACTCTCACCGGGCACAAGATTTCACCACGGAGGCACAGAACACACGGAGAAGGCAAAAGGAAAAAATTTTTCTCCGTGATCTCCGTGGTGAAGTGGAAAATTATGCCCTGCGAAAGTATAACGGCAAGTTTTGTGACGGGGGAGTTTCATTGCGCATTTTAATTGATCACTCGCAGCCGCTGATGCTATGGCGCCTGGCTTTACCGTCCATGGCCTCATCGGCGTTGATGGCGGGTTTTGATCTGGTGGATTTGTTCTGGATGGGGCGATTGGGCCGGGACGCGGTGGCCGCTATCAGCGCCTCCATTTTCTGTTTGTGGACGGCCTATTCCGTCAGCGATATTTCGGCTTACGGAATCAATAGCTATGTGGCCCGGCGCGTCGGCAACGACAATTTTTTGCAAGCTAACAACGCTTTATTGCTTGGCCTGTTGATCGGGCTATTTTTTTCGCTATGCGCCACAGCAATCGGACTGTGGCTGACGCCGGGTATTTTTCGTTTTATGGATTTGTCGCCGACGGTGGTCGAGTTGGCTACGCAGTATTTTGACACCGTGATGATGGGGATTGTAGCCATGTTTACCTGGCGCAATTTAAGCGCAGCCTTGCGCAGCGCCGGTGATATGCGGACACCCATGCGGATTTTGGTGATTTGTCTAATCTCCCACGCGATTATTACTCCGCTTTTGATCTTTGGCGGTTGGATATTTCCCGGTTTAGGGATTAAGGGTTGTGGGTTGGCCAGAGTGATTACCTACCTCCTGGCCTGTTTACTGGCGATCCGAAAGCTGATTACGCAAGACTGGTCTTTTAACTTCTTGCGGCTCTTTCAACATTATCCATTGTCGGATTTTTGGGCAGGTGTGCGCAAGATTCTCTGGGTGGGATTGCCCGTAAGCTTCTCCAGTTTTACGTACAGCCAGGTTTATGTCCAATTAACGCCGTTAATGGCGCAGTTTGGAACCGCGGCCGTAGCCGGTATCGGCATCGGGCAGCGGATCGAGGAGCTGGCCCATTTCGTCTGCTTCGGTTTTGCCACTGCCGTGACCGTGTTGGTTGGACAAAATATGGGCGCAAAAAGAGTGCGGGAAGCAGAACAGACGGTTTGGCTGGCAATCCTAAATATTTTTGCGCTTCTCGCCCCGATAATTTTCCTGCTCGTCACGATTCCGGAGCATATCGTTGCCTTGATCACCCATGACCAAAGTCTGGTTCAAATCGGCTCCGGCTACTTGGTTGCGCTGGGGGTGATTCTTATTTTCAATGCCATCGAGTATGTGATGATTGAGGCTTTTTGTGGAATCTGCCAAACCTGGCCTTTGATCGTATTTGAGATTCCAATGACATTGCTGCTGTTGCCGTTAGCCAGGTTTTTGGCCATTCATTTGGATTATGGCGTGGCGGGGATTTGGTGGGCGGTGGCCGGAATTACAGTCATCAAAGGCTTGTGCATGGCCGCTATTTTCAAACTGCGGATGCGGCGAGAACGACTCCGGATGCAGCCGTGACAGTGAAGCTTATACCAAAACTGAAAAGGATTTACACCATGCTTATACTAAGGATTGTGTATTAAATAACTTCTGCATTTGGACGATTGAACTGTTCTCAAGCCCTGTAAGGGCGGCCTGTTTGTAGAAAGCGAACCACCATTAAACGGGTCGCCCCGATGGGGCTGTAAGGTTCTTTCCGGCAGTCGGTCTGCTACAAACAGGTCGCCCTTACAGGGCTTGAAATGCGAAAGTTATTTAGTACACGTTCCTTAAGTTAAGGGTTAGAAGTTAGAAGCTGCATTTTAAACCGCAATTTTTATCTCATTCGTAAAAACTTACGATCTCCGTATCTTCCATATCTTCCGCGCTCGATTTAGCTGGCTTTTCCGGCAAACCGGGCGCTACCGTGACCGTTTGATGCTGGGTATAGGTGACCAGGCCGGGCGGCGCGCCTTTTGGTTTGCGCAGATAGCGCACTTCCATATAATCCACCGCGACTTTGCCGGAATTGCGGGCCTTGCTGTACCAGGCCGCGATAGCCGCCGCCTGTTCTATTGCCGTCGGCGTTATGTCCGATTTGCGACCTTCGCGCCGCAGCACAACATGCGAACCCCGCAAATCCCGCGCATGAAACCACAAATCATCCAAAGCTGCCGTGCGATGGGTTAATAAGTCATTTTCCTTATCATTGCGACCGGTTAAAACTTTCCAGCCATCTACAATTGTAAACACGCGGAAAAAGGCTCTGCCCTCCTGTTTGGGCCGGCTATGATCCTGAGCCGCGGGTTTAAACGTCAGTTTCGCCTGCTGCCGGACAACATATAGTTCCTGGGGTGTTTGGCAGGCGGCAGCGGCTTCGTACAGACGGTGCAGTTGAAAAAGCTCGGTATTATTTTGGCGAATTCGTCGGCGAATAATATCCTCACCGGCCTCGGCTTTGCGCGCTTTTTTAAAGTAGCGGTCGGCGTTGACGTGCAGGTCTAACGTCGGGTCCAGCGCAATGGTAATTGTCGCGTTTGTCGGATCGTAAAAATTTGTGACGGTAACTTCGGATTTACCGCGCGATAGATTGCGATGGTTTGATTTAATTAACTCGCCCCATAGTCGGTAGGTATCGGCTTTCTCTACATTTTCAATATCTTTTTGCAGTTGTTTGCGCAAAGCGGTAGCTTTCTCAACCCGTTTTTTTAACGTCCGCAGCACATCATTTTTTTCTGTCTCAAAGCTGACGTGCCCGCTCACGAAGGTATGGCTGTAGGCGATAGCCCGGTTTACGCTGGGATAGGATGTTTCTTCGCACGCGGCCAGGCTAATGGCCGGATAGAGCGACAGGCAAGCCGGAACATGGGTTTCCCGGTCGCGGTAGAGAAAACAGCCGGACGATGCCGACGGCCGACAAAGGGCCTGAATGGTCTGCAATTCCTGCCAGAGCCGATCTACATCTCCGGCCTGAAGCGCCTCCACTTTAAGATCGACAGCAAAACCGGCGCGGGCTAAAATTTCCTGCGCGTTTTGCGGACTTAAACGGCTCAGGCGCATAACCAAAAACTTCCATACCGGACGTGGGTCTGCGATGTCAAATAGTCCGCGAAATACATCCGCGCTCACCGTCGTAAAATCGGGCAGGGTCGATGCCGACGGCACATGGTAGACGGCATCGCGCGCGATCAGGCGCTGGTTTTCGTCCGGTCCCTGCGCTTTTTCAAAGGCTAAAATTTTTTGATTGGCTCCGACTAAAACCAGATTGCAAAAAGAACCCAGAAATTCGCAAAAAAGCGTAACAAAAGAGCTGCCTAAAACCGGGTTAATGACTTCCCATCTTACCGCAATCAGACGATCGTGATTAATTTGGGCAATGCTGACCAGACGCGCGCCCTTCAGGTGGGCATCATAAGCTGTTGCTTTGGCATTATCCGCCAATGGGGGCTGCTCGCCGGCATAGATCGCCGGATAAGCCGGGTTCAGGCTTATTACTAACCAACGATCTTCGGCTAATTTAAACGCAAGGCCGTCCGTTAGAAGACGATGGATTGAGATCAACTTTGCGCCGGCTAATGTAGCCTGCAGTTCTGTTGCTAAAGCGTACAGCAGATTATTTTCAACAAAATTTATTCGTTTCATTTTTCTACTTTGCGGTTGTAGTGGAAATGTGGCATATTACCTTGCAATTATGTGTCCGCCACTTTAAAGACACAAAGAAATTATTGGAATTGTTCATTATCCATTGTTCATTGCTCATTAAAAAGGAGCCTCTCATGTCGCAATCAACCGATCCGTTTCATCATTTTAACCAATGGCTGCGGGATTCCGTCACTTTTAAGCTGTTTGCGATTGGCGTTTTGATTTTGGCTTTAATGATCCCAACCGCAATGATTATGGGTCTGGTCAGCGAGCGGGAATATACCAGCCAGAATGCCGTTAGTGAGCTGAGTTCCAAATGGGGCGAAATGCAAACCATCACCGGCCCGATTTTAACCGTGCCATATCGGGCTTACGTCAAGGATGAAAAGGGCAAAATAATTGAGACGATTGAATATGCCCATTTTTTGCCGGACGATCTCAAAATCAGCGGTGGTGTTCAGCCCGAAACACGCTACCGTGGTATTTTCGAAGTTGTTGTTTACAATACCAAGCTAACATTTGCCGGGGTTTTTAGCCACCCAAATCTGCAAGATTGGAATTTACCGGTTGAGTCCGTGTTGTGGGAAAATGCTTTTGTCGCGGTAGGTATCCCCGATATGCGCGGGATTCAGCAGCTTGTAGAGTTGCAATGGAACGACTCCACGCTGGTTTTTAATCCGGGCATCGAAACGCGGGAGGTGTTGAATGCCGGAGTTAGTGTCGCCACGCCTCTTTTAGCTGATAATGCGGGGCAGTATACTTTTTCCTTTGAGCTGAATCTGAACGGCAGCCGCGAGCTCAACTTTACGCCGTTAGGCAGGGAAACGCTGGCGCGGCTAACTTCAAACTGGCCTGATCCGAGTTTTAGCGGCGCATTTTTGCCGGATCAGCGCACGGTCAGCCCGGACGGTTTTGAAGCCGAATGGCGGGTGCTTCACCTGAATCGTAACTATCCACAGCAATGGCGAGGCTCGCAGCCGGAGTTATCCGGATCGGTTTTTGGCGTGACGCTCCTGGTGCCGGTGGATCATTATCAAAAGACGATGCGCTCGGCTAAATACGCCATCATGTTCCTGGTGCTGACATTCATGACTTTCTTCTTTGTGGAAGTGCTGAACAAGCGGCGGATTCATCCGTTCCAGTATATTCTGGTTGGGTTGGCTCTGGTTATTTTCTACTTGCTGCTGTTGTCATTTGCGGAGCATATTCCTTTTAACTACGCCTACGGAATTGGCAGCTTTGCCGTCATTGGCCTGATCACCGCCTACTCCCGCTCCATTTTCCGCCAAACCCGGCTGACGCTGCTTACCGCCGGTGTTCTGACGCTGCTTTATAGCCTGATGTTCGTCATTCTGCAACTGCAGGACTATGCCTTGCTGATGGGCAGCATTGGCCTGTTTGTTGTCCTGGCTATTGTGATGTACGTCTCGCGCAATATTGATTGGTATGGGACGGCGGAATGAAAAACGATCCGTATCACAAAGGCCAAGTTTAGGAACGTTGATTAGATGCCGGATAAAAACATTCCGGCATTCCGGCATCACTTGGAAATGAGTAACATCGCACGTCGATATCTACAAGCTCGGAGCCTAATGTACTGTTCAGCATCACGGGCAGAGTCGCTCATTGCGACCGGTTTCAAGGACCAAATGACAGCACGGCTTACCTGTCATCGCCTATAACAACCTTGCGAAGCTTCGCAAGGTTTGGTTTTACCAACACTTTTTGAGAAGTTACTAAAATTGATGAAGGATTATGCGCCCGCTTCTTACAACCCTCTTTAATACTTATTCGGAGATTTTCTTCCTGCGCAGCCCGGCGGCAGGTCTGGCCATTTTCGCCCTGACACTGCTGAATCCGAACCTGTCGGCGGCGGGCATTATGGCGGTGATAGCGGCCTATCTTTTTGCCCGCTTCATCGGCATGGGCAAGGATTTTCTCAACTCCGGTTTTTATACCTATAATGCATTATTGGTTGGCCTGTCCCTTGGCTATTTGTTTCGGATCACGCCGCTGACCGTGTTTTTTGTGGTGATTGCCGGCATCTCCACCGTTGTTTTGACGGTTATGCTGAACAACATTTTTTCTTATTACTTTAAACTGCCCATCCTTAGCCTGCCGTTTACTATTATCAGTTCGACCGCTTATCTGGCCGCGTCGCAATACTCCAACCTCTACGTCACCGGCTTGTATCCGCAGATGTTCGCGCAATTGAGTTTGCCGCTGCCCGATTGGCTGGCCGGCTTTTTTCAGTCGCTGGGGGCCATTATTTTTTTGCCGCACGTCATTCCCGGTTTAGGTCTGGCAATTATTCTGCTTTTTTCCTCGCGCATCTTATTCATTCTGGCCGTGTCGGGCTATTACGCCGGCACGCTGATCACCGCGTTGATGGTCGGCTCCTTTCCGCAGGCCTTCAGCCACATCCACAACTTTAACTATATTCTGATTGCCATGGCGGTCGGCGGCATCTTTCTGATCCCGTCGCCGCGCAGCTATGCCATGGCCTTGATCGGCGTGGCCATGTCGTCGATTCTGATGGATTCGGTGCTTGTCTTTTGGTCGGCTTTTGGCATTCCAGTGTTTACCGTGCCGTTTAATGTCATCTCACTTTCGTTTTTGTATGTGTTGGGATTGGTCAGTTTTCCGCTGCTGGCCCAATATCTAAAAAGCACGCCGGAAGAGACTCTGGACGATTATCTGGCCACGGTTCGCCGCTACAAAGGCACGACCCGGACGCTAAGCCTGCCTTTTTCCGGGCGCTGGACGGTCTGGCAGGCTTTTGACGGCCAATGGACGCATCAGGGGCATTGGAAATATGCCTACGACTTTGTGCTGACAACGGACGCCCCCGATCAAAATCCCCCTAAAACGCACCGCAATGACGGCTCGCAACTGCCTGACTATTTTTCGTTTAACAAACCGGTGCTGGCCCCGGTGCGCGGGCGCGTGGTCAAAGTAATCGCCCATTTACCGGACAATCCGATTGGCCAGGTTGATAAGATCAACAACTGGGGCAATCTGATTATTATTCAGGATTACCGGGGTTTTTTTGTAGAAATTTCGCACTTTGCCCAAAACTCCATTCGGGTCAAAGAGGGCGATTGGGTGGAACGGCAAACGCTGCTGGGTCTATGCGGCAATTCCGGCTATTCGCCCCAGCCGCACATCCATGTCCAAGTACAGGGCACAGGCGAGATCGGCTCGTATACGTTACCGTTCAGCTTTGTCAGCTATCTTACGAAAACACCGACCGGCGGCGATTTTTTTCATGCCAACGATTTGCCGGCGGAAGACGCGACGGCCGAGCCGGTTTTCCGTGATAAAAGTCTGGAAATCAAAACATCGTTCATGCTGGATGATGTGTATCGCTATGAGATTTGGCAGGACGGACGACGCAACGGCGAGTTGTCCCTGACCGTGCGCATGGCGCTTGACGGCACATTCTACTTCGACTCCGGACGCGGGCAACTGTACTTTGGCATTTACGAAGACACATTTTATATGTACCGACTGGATGGCCAGGATGCCTGCCTGAAGGCCCTGTTCATGGCCCTGCCGCGTTTACCGCTGACCGGCAAAGTTGGCCTGGTCTGGCGTGACTATCTGCCGGTTGGCCTGGCTGCACGCGGGCTGAACAAAGCCGGACTGCAGTTCCTAAGCTCGTTCTACCATGACATCGCCATTGTCGAAGCGGAGCTCACCTGCGCCAAGCCCGATGTCATCGAAGGCACAATCCGCTCCACCGCGTTGAATTTGAACCGCCGCACCTGCGTAGAGTTGGACGAGCAAGTCGGCTTTAAAACCATCCGCGTAGATGGCCTGGAGCTGCGGCGAATGACGGGAAATGTACGCTAAAAAAACCGGAGTAGCAAGCTTCAGCTTGCCAGCGCGTGCATTCTAATGTCTTGCAAACTGAAGTTTGCTACTCCGTTTTGATATCTTGCAAACTGAAGTTTGCTACTCACTAAAAATTGGAACCATAAAACATGAGCAACAAATTCTTCGAGCGGCCCATCCTCAACTCACCGTATGAATACCCGGTCAAACATTGGGAATTGGACGAAACCGGCCAGCCCACCCAGCACATTTTGGAAAGAAGACGCCTGGCCAAATATGTCACGCCAATTCCCAAGCCTAAAAAACGCAAGGCCGATCAGCAACTGTTGCTGTATGACAAGCTTTCCACGCAGGAACAAGCCTATGCCGATGTGGCCGAAAACATCAACGCCCTGCGCGCCCGGGTGGATGAATGGCGGAAAATTCCCAATCCCAGGGATTGGAAAGTTACGGATGAAACCGCCCGTTTGCTGCAACATTGGCGGCAGCACAAGTTCAACAACCAGCGGCCCTTTTTTTGCCAGATCGAAGCCGTGGAAACCGTCATCTGGCTGACCGAAGTCGCGCCCCAAAGCGGCAAAAACGGCAAAGCCTTTTTGGACTATTTGGACAATGCCAATAACGACGCCAATCCCGAACTGATGCGTCTGGCGCTTAAGCTGGCCACCGGCGCGGGCAAAACCACGGTCATGGCCATGATTATCGCCTGGCAGACCGTCAACGCCGTGCGCCATCCGGGCAGCTCGCGGTTTACCCGCGGCTTTTTGGTCGTCGCCCCCGGCATTACCATCAAAGACCGGCTGCGGGTGTTGCAGCCCAACGATCCGGACAGCTATTATGGCAGCCGCGAACTTGTGCCCGGCGATATGTTGGACGACCTGAATCGGGCCAAAATTGTCATCACCAACTATCATGCCTTTAAACTGCGCGAACGCCTCGAACTTTCCGCCGGCGGACGGGCGCTGCTCAAAGGACGCATCGGCAACGAGCTGAATACAGCCGAGACGGAAGGCCAGATGATCCAGCGGATTATGCCCGACCTCATGGGCCTGAAAAATATCCTCGTACTGAATGACGAGGCTCACCATTGCTACCGCGAAAAACCCAGCGCCGACAAAGACGAAGAACTCAAAGGCGATGATAGAAAAGAAGCAGAGCAGAATAACGAAGCCGCCCGCCTTTGGATTTCCGGCCTCGAAGCGGTAAATCGCAAGCTCGGTCTGACCCGGGTGATTGACTTGTCCGCAACGCCGTTTTTCCTGAGCGGCTCCGGTTATGCCGAAGGCACCCTTTTTCCCTGGACAATGTGCGACTTCTCGCTCATGGATGCCATCGAATGCGGCATTGTCAAGCTGCCGCGCGTTCCCGTCGCCGAAAATATTCCCGGTGATGAAATGCCGATCTACCGCAATCTCTGGGAGAATATCCGCAAAGACATGCCGAAGAAAAGCCGCGGCCAGGGTGGAGAACTCGACCCGCTCAAACTCCCCACGCGCCTGCAGACTGCTCTCCAGGCCCTCTACGGCCATTACGAAAAAACCTTCCAAATGTGGCAGGAAAAGGGCATTCATGTGCCACCCTGTTTCATCATCGTTTGCCAGAACACCGCCATCTCCAAACTCGTTTACGATTTCATTTCCGGCTTCCATCGCAAAAATGAAAACGGTACCACCACGCTGGAAAACGGCCGCCTCGCTCTGTTCCGCAACTTTGATGAGACGAGCGGCAACCCGCTTCCGCGCCCCAACACATTGCTTATTGATTCCGAGCAACTTGA
>CAYOLL010000118.1:0-8491 GCA_964404765.1 uncultured Gemmatimonadota bacterium
CACCAATGCCCGCGCCATCCACAACTATGGCCGCGGCGTGGCCACCATCGTGCTGAGCGTGCCGGCCCGCTACATCCACACCCATATTTCGATGATCAATATAAATGATTATTTGGCCGCACTCGATCTGGTCGAAGCCATTTTGCTGAATCTGGGTGAGGAGGTTGTGGAGCGGATTTATCAATAGACTTGTTGCTGAATAAGAATTGGCATAAAAGTCCCCGGCAC
The DNA here is from genome assembly GCA_964404765.1 of uncultured Gemmatimonadota bacterium. Lineage (GTDB taxonomy): Bacteria > 4572-55 > 4572-55 > 4572-55 > 4572-55 > CAYOLL01. The sequence goes on from CAYOLL010000118.1 coordinate 229, forward strand.
TTTGTGAAACTCACCGAAGTTTATCATTACGTACAGGTTTTATGGCGATTGTTTAAGGTCTAAGAAGTGCCGGGGACGTTGACTTTCTTTATTCAGCAACAACTCTAATGATAATTGGAGTGTAACCAAAGCTAAGTAGTCAGACAGAATAAAACCGGTATTTCCCGAAGAGCCTGTGGTGCTGATTGCCTTATTTTCAGAACAAATCGGGCTGTACAAAATACCAGATTAATTCTGTACGACTACTTATACCCGGTGAAAGTGTAATTCCGATCAAATAAGCTGAGCCGGCAAAATCCCGGAAATTTCCTCACAAACACAATCTCTTTATTTAAATCTGCAACAAATTTCTTGACAAATTGGCTTTCTTCTCTATAATCTATTACAGTATAGTGGGTTACACGATTTATTTGAAATTAGCTATTAAATAACTTAGATAACCTCTTGCAAATTATAGAGTCATATTCTGGGAACGCTTATTAAGGAGTATATCCATGACGAAAGCCGATTTAGTCGATCAAGTGGCCGAGGTAACCGGTTTAACTAAAAAGGAAACAGCAACGGTGATTGATGAATTTATCAAAGCCATTATTGTAGCCTTAAGCGATAGCCCGCCGGAGCACATCGAAATTCGCGGCTTTGGCACATTTCGAGTCAAGCAGCGAAAATCACGTCAAGCCCGAAACCCACGAACCGGCGACTCAGTGGATGTTCCGGCCAAGCTGGTGCCAACTTTTAAAGCCTCCAAAGATTTTAAATCCGTCGTCACCCAAGATTAGTTTTTCATTTTTTACTTGTCTATCCTCTCCAATTAAGCTATTTTATAGCGCTAATGGGAATATTTAAAAATTGAGGAGGTGATCACGTGCCCTGTGGACGTAAACGGAAACGTAAAAAAATTGCGACACACAAGCGGAAAAAACGCTTACGCAAGAATCGCCATAAAAAGAAACTCAGATAACGCGTGAAATACGCCTTTGAGAGAAAAATTGGCATGGCTGGCAAAGTGCGCTCGTGCACGCCGGGCAAAATGACAGCGCAAAAGCATGTCTGCCTGAGTTATTCTTGATAAGCGTCTCCCAAGACACGAGATTGAGGACAAGGCGCGTCAAAGCGCCCGACCTTAGACGTGGATAATACAGGCTACACCATTAAACATTTCGGGCGTCCGTAGCTCAATTGGATAGAGCATCAGATTCCGGTTCTGAGGGTTATGGGTTCAAGTCCCTTCGGGCGTACCAGAAAAAAGCGTTTATTCTCTTTGTTGAGAATAGCGCTTTTTTTATTTGCCACTACTTAAAACCGGCACAATTCGATACAGAGTGCAATCGAAAAATTTACCTGAAAATTACCGTAGTACATGAGGTCATTTATGAGCGCTCTTCCGACCCTGGCAACCATCCGCGCGGCTGCAGACCGTATCGGAACCTACATCCATCGCACCCCAATTTTTACCAGCAAAACCTTGAATCATCTTACCGGCCAACAGCTTTTTTTTAAATGCGAAAATCTGCAAAAAGTCGGCGCATTCAAATTCCGCGGCGCAACCAATGCGGTCTTTTCTTTAACGGCGGACGAGGCGAAGCATGGTGTGGCCACGCACTCGTCGGGCAATCATGCCGCGGCGCTGGCGTTGGCGGCGCGGCTGCGGGGAGTGCCTGCCTACATTATTATGCCGCGCACGGCCCCGCCGGTCAAAAAACGCGCTGTTGAAAGTTACGGCGGAATTATTTCATTATGTGAACCGACACAGGCCGCCCGAGAAGAAACTGCCGCCCAAGTTGTCGCAGCAACCGGCGCAGTATTTATTCATCCGTATAACGATGCGCGGGTCATTGCCGGACAGGGCACGGCCACGCTGGAACTGTTGGCTGATGTGCCGGATCTGGATGTTATTTTGACACCGGTGGGTGGCGGCGGATTGCTCAGCGGCACGGCTCTGGCGGCAAAAGGCTTGTCGCCGGCAATCCGGGTAATTGGCGCGGAACCCGCCGGGGCCGATGATGCGTTTCGCTCCTACTATTCGAAGCAGCTCCAGCCGTTGGGTCAACCGAATACGATTGCCGACGGACTGCGAACCTCGCTGGGTACACTTACCTTTCCGCTTATTCAACAATATGTAGACGGCATCATCACCGTAACCGAGCCGGAAATCATCAATGCCATGCGCACGGTATGGGAATATCTGAAGATTATTATCGAGCCGTCGTCGGCTGTGCCGGTCGCGGTTGCTTTGTCAAAAAAACTTGAGCCGCCGGATCAAAAAATCGGCATTATTTTATCGGGCGGTAATGTGGATTTGGATCATTTGCCCTGGCAGGCATAATCCCGACACTTGTGTTGCCCGCGAGAATCTTTATAAATCCGAAAACCGAGGTCATTGATGAATAACGCTGCAATTATCAATATACTGGAAGAAATGGCGGTTTATCTGGAATTGGCCGACGCAAACACCTTCCGGATCAAAGCTTATGAAAACGGCGCCCGCGCCATCAGTGGTTTGCAGGAACCGTTGACCAAATATATCGCCAATCAGACATTAACAAGTATTAAAGGCATCGGCAAGGGTCTGGCAGAAACAATTCTGGAGTTGCATCGGACCGGGCACATTGCCGAATTAGACCGCCTCAAATCGAAAATCCCAACCGGCTTGATCGAAATGATTAAAATTCCCGGCTTTGGCCCCAAAAAAGCGCGTCAAGTCTGGCAGATTTTGGGGCTGACCACGCTGGTGGAGCTGGAACAAGCCTGTGCCGCCAATAAGTTAGTGGATATAAAAGGCTTTGGTACAAAGTCGCAGGAAAAAATCCTGACCGGCATTGCGGCGCTAAAGCGCTTTGCCGGACGATTTCATATCAACACTACCCAAACTCAGGCGCAGGAGATTGTCAGCCGGCTCAAGCAACAGCCGTCTGTCAGCCGGATTGAGGTAGCCGGCAGTTTGCGCCGCTGTTTGGAAACTTGCAAGGATATTGACGTTTTGGTCAGCGCGTCCGATCCACAAGCGGTTATGGCTGCTTTTGTCGGCATGGACGGTGTCGGTGAAGTGATTGCGCACGGCCCGACCAAATCTTCGGTGCGGCTGAATACCGGACAAAACGCCGATTTGCGCATTGTAACCGAGACACAATTTCCTTTTGCATTGCTCTACTTTACCGGCAGCAAGGAGCATAACACCGAGCTGCGCGGGCGCGCCAAAAAATTAGGCTTAAAGCTAAACGAATACGGCTTGTTCCGCGACGACGACACTTCACTGATCTGCGCAACGGAGACCGACATTTTTGCAGCGCTGGGCCTGACCTATATTCCGCCCGAGCTGCGTGAGGCCCGCGAGGAGTTTGCCGCCGCCGAGCAAAACGCCATTCCCCGCCTGATTGAATTACGCGATTTGCGAGGTATTTTGCATTCGCATACAACGTATAGCGACGGAGGAAACACCTTAGCCGATATGGCCGCCGCCTGCCGGCAACGCGGCTATGCCTATTTTGGCGTCTGCGATCACAGCCAAAGCGCCGTTTATGCTAACGGGCTCAAGCCGGAGCGCATCCTGGCGCAGCACACCGAAATTGATGCGCTGAATCAACAGTGGAGCGATTTCCGTATTCTCAAGGGCATTGAAAGCGATATTCTGGCTGACGGTTCTTTAGATTATCCGGACGATATTTTGAAGCTGTTTGATTTGATTGTCGTCTCGGTGCATTCGCAATTTAATTTATCGGAAGACGAGCAGACCCGCCGGATGATCCGGGCGGTGGAAAATCCTTTTGCAACCATTTTGGCCCATCCGACCGGCCGCATTCTGCTGGGCCGCGACGGTTATGCCATCAACCTGACCAAGGTTCTGGATGCCTGCGCCGCAAATGGCACTGTCGTGGAAATCAACGCCAACCCGCAGCGACTGGATATGGATTGGCGCATGATCGGCTATGCACTGAACAAAGGCTGCAAGCTGGCCATTAATCCGGATGCGCACTCCGTCGCCGGGCTGGATGACGTGCAGTATGGTGTCGGCGTAGCTCGCAAAGGCGGAGTTACGAAACGGGATGTAATTAATTGTCTGGATTACGACGATTGGCTCTAATGGCTATGAATTTGCGTTCCACTTTACCTGTGCTGAATATTTGGAGCGGGATAAAGCAACATTTTTTGTGTAAAATGTTGTCAGGATTGATCTTTAAAAGAGAGGTATATTTTACCTGTTAACCACTCTTCACTGATTTCCATGGTGATGGCGGAGATCAGTCTTAAGCAAGCGGCCTCGTTTGGAAAGATGACGGCGACGCGGTTGCGTCGGGCGAATTCGCGGTTGAGTCGTTCGAGGCCGTTGGTGGTTCGAATTCGCTTTTGGTGTGAGCCTGGGAAGTCGAAGCAGGTCAGGCTTTCCGGGACATTGAGTTCCGTTCAATCGGCCATTTGAGGGGCGATTTTGCGGAGGGTTGGTCGGTAGTGTCTCAGTTTTTGCAACAAAGCAAGTCTTTTATTCTTTGAACAGTTTCTTTCCCTTTAATTTCATGCTCCCAGACTCGAAGCACTTTCCATCCGCGGTTCATTAGTTCGTGTGTTACTAATTGATCTCTCGTTTTATTTCGTTCTATTTTCCGTTGCCAATAATCTTTGTTGCTTTCAGGCATTCGGCAACGCGTAGGCTTATAGCCTACTTTCTACATCAACTCGACGGATGACATTTTTCGTAACATTTCATAGCTTTTTTATATGTCTGCTCACAAGTTTGCTTTTTCCCTTTAAAAACCACATCAAAAGACGCGTGAACAATAAATAATGCCTTTGCAATTTGTTCATCTGTACCACGTTGATCAAGCTTCGAAAGCGTCTGGATTAAAAGTGCGGCTGTTTCATTTAATAGCGCGACTTCCTCAAGTGGTCTTTTTGTTTTTTTCATATAATCTCCGAATTGTTTGAAATGCTAACAGCCGTTTGCAGCATAAAAGACGAAAAAAGCTGGCCGTCGATTAAGGTAACGACCGATTTCATAGGATGATACGCGTTTTCAATTGCCCCGCGTGTATAATGACTTGTTGTGATAAATATACCTTTAGCTACCGAATTCATAGCACCACGAAAATTATTTATTTCCACGCTGCCTACTGCATGCCGCCATCGCTTTGCTTGAATCTGAATGTGTGTTCCTTCAAAAAAATCGATGGAACTACCCGCTACTGCATTTAAATCAATACCCCCATCACTTGAGGAACGTGTTACATCAACGTTGATAAATCCTTTTTTTTCTAATACGACTTTTATTAAATGCTCAAATTTGTAAGGATTCATTTCAAGTAAATGTGAGCGAAGCTCTTCAATTTTGAGTTGGTTTTGAGAATTAATACTATTAGTTTTTGACTCTGTGATAACAACTTCACGTTCACTATTTAGTGAATTTTCACGTGACGATTTTGGAAGATGCAAAACGGTTGCAACAAGTTGCTCAGCTAATTCGATAGATACGGTTGTGGGATTTCGATGAATTTGAAACTCGAACACCCAAACAACACGCAGCACGCCGGATCTATCGACTTGTTGTTCTGTATAGTGTCTAATTAATTCTAATAATCCTAAAAACTCGTAAAGCTGTTGACCATGATTTATGAAACCAAAAATGGGTATTGGATTTGCATACTGTTCAAGAACTCGTTTGTTACGACCTGATAGTAACTGATCACCTTTTCGTCCAGACGCCGTATAAACAAGGACATCACCTTCTATGCGATCATGGTATGGATTATCTATATTGCTTGATTTTCCTTTATATGTGCTAGTCATTATTGCTATATGGCGTAAATTACCGCTATCATTGATAGAAGGCCTTACACCGCCTAAATTCTCAACACGTAAAGAAAATCGAATTTGATCATTCGAATAGTATGAACCTATTGCAAATTCACTGACAGCATTCATTTATTTATAAAGTTCGTCATGGTGTGATGTGTGCAATGGAAAAAGGTAGCTGAAAATATGACCATTTTTGTTTCGTGTCAAATAGTGGACTCATTTGTAGATTCAATTGCGTAACGAAACCCGCCAATTCCACAAAATAAATCTATAAATTTGACTTTTCTGGTCAACATAGACTCAATTTTCCTTAATCTTAATTTTCAAAAATTCGTTGGATCATGCTAAACAAGTAATAGTGAAGCTTAGCAGTGATAAAGATATCTTGTTGAGCTTATTGAGATTACCTTTTCGTTTGCTTTCTGGTTTAGTTCATATGAAAAATATAGAACACATATAAAATGCAGTAAACAGCTACACGTTGTCAACAAAAATGTAGTGGCTATTTTGATTACTTTTTTCAGCAAAGTTATTTATTTCCCGCATGACGCATGCTGAAGCAAATTGAAGATAAAATTCTGCACTTTAAGAAGCAATGGGTTATTGAACAAGGTCGACCGATTCGTGTACGCCTTCAAAAAAATATTGACAGCTACATCCATTTAATGATATAATGTATATCGTTATATCATTTTGAGTTAGCCTGTTTCCTTAAAGTAAAAGCTAAAATTTGTGATTAATTTACGCGCCAATATAAAAGACGACGCCAACTTAGTCGAATACATTCGTGAGTTTCTGTGCCATCAGCCGGAAGGGGCCACGTCGCTGGAAATCGTCCGGGAAATCTTCCTGTTGCCGGATCGCAACGCCCGCGTCGCCCAACTCTTAGTGGAAAACCTGCTAAGCCAGGAAGAAGCTTTTTTTTGTGATCCGCAAGGTTACTGGCGTTTGCGCCCGTCGTCCCAATTGCAAAAACCCTTTAACGAGCTAAGCTTTGTCGTAGTGGATTTGGAAACCACCGGCGGCGGCACGCGCCATCATCGCATTATCGAAATCGGCGCGGTCAAAATCGTGAACCGCCGCATTACCGAAACTTTCAAATCGTTTATTGATCCGCAGCGCGGCATCCCGGATTACGTCATCAAAATCACCGGAATTAAGCCAAGCATGTTGGTCAATGCGCCGCTGGCCTCGGAAATCCTGCCGAAATTTCTGGATTTTCTGGGCGACAGCGTTGTAATTGCGCATAATCTGCCTTATGATCTGGGCTTCCTGAACACGACCCTGAGCCGCTACGGCAGCCGGCGCGTGCATAACCATGCTTTGTGCACGCTGGAACTGTCGCGCTTGCTGGTGCCGGAACTGCGCAATCACAAGCTGGAAGATTTGGCCGATTTTTTTGAGGTTTCCGCCAAAACGCGGCATCGGGCGTTGGATGACGCCAGAGCCACCGCCCGCGTCTTTATCTATCTGCTGGAACGACTGGAAGAAGGCGGTTTTCATACCCTGGAACACGTCTACGATCTGCTGCCGAAAAAAGAGCGGCTGGATGTCTCCGAACTGATTCTGGACAAGCACGATGTCCATGCCATGCCGGAAGCAAAAGGCGTCTTCATGTTTGCCGATACGCATCAGGAAATTGTTTATCTGGAAGGGACGTATAATATTCGCCAACGGGTGCGCGACATATTATATGGCCGAACCACGCAAACGCTGTACATCCAGCAGATTATTCGCAATACAGCCGAACTCAAGGCCATCCCGACGGCCACGTACGCGCAGGCTAAGATCAAAGCCGTTGAATTGATCGACCAATATCATCCGCGCTTTAATCTGCTCCATGCGCCGCGTTTGCCGCTGTTAAAGGTGCGGCGAGACAAAACCGGTCTGACGGTCGAATTAGACCGGAATTATGTGCCGCAGGAAAATGTCACCTACTTTGGGCCGTTTTTTAATGAGCCGCCATTGGAAGAATTGACGGCCTTTTTGCATGAACATGCCGCCGATCTTGAGCCGGAAGAGCTCGACTCCATGGAAACGCTGTGGAAGTTGCGCGGCAATGCCGAAAAATACGCCCAACTTGCGGCCTACTTTGAAGATACCATACTGACCATTTATGTGGGCCGTGATTTTGATCTGGATGTGCTGGAGTTGGATTTTATTCAGAACTACCGTTTGGTTGGTCTGGAGCGCTTACGCTTTGTGGATGAGGTGGTTGACTTGTTGCGGGATGAGGCATTACTCACCCTCAAGCCTTACCACAAACCCATCGTCGGCGGGCTGCCACGCATCTTTTCCCCGCTGGATCTGCTGCGGGCGGAGGAGTTGCGCGAGTTGGAGCAAAATCAGCAGGCGCAAAAATACCAAATCTCTGTAAAATTGAAGCAATCCAAACCGGCGGCGGTGGTGCAGGAAATCATTCGGATTGGCTACCGTCTGATTCGTCATTGGAAACGCTATCCCGCTTGAAACAGGC
>CAYOLL010000118.1:8591-18763 GCA_964404765.1 uncultured Gemmatimonadota bacterium
TTGTAGCTTGTAGCTTGTAGCTTGTAGCTTGTAGCTTGTAGCTTGTAGCTTGTAGCTTGTAGTAGCGAATTCATTCGCTGCTTTAGCGTTAGAGCGGTAACGAATGAATTCGTTACTACAAACATAGGTTGATTATCACCATGCTGGATTTAGCTAAAAGATTGATTCAGGAAGGTTGGCCGCTGATTGCGGCGATATTTGCCGTGCTGGTGGTGCTCATTCTGAGCATTGTTATCACCTCGTATTTCTTTGTCCATAATCTGCCCTCGGTTATTGTCGCAGCCTTGATCATTTTTTCGATGACATTGATTTCCGTGCTGGTGATTCTGAAAAGACACATTATCGTGGTTGACGAATCCAAAGCCGTTGTCGTAGAACGATTTGCCCGTTTCTTTCAGGTGTACCGGGGCGGCTATCATGTTATGCTGCCGTACATTGACGCGATTCGTCCGCTCCGATTGTTTGATCCCGAAAAGAATCAGCACATTCCGCATGAGTACATCGACACGCGCGAAAAGCTGCTTGATCCGCCGGAACAACAAGTTTCCACCAAAGATAATATTACGTTAACCATTGATAGCATTGCCAATTTTCGGATTATCAAACCGGATAAGACTGTTTACAATGTTGAAGATGTCTATAAATCATTAGTAGAATTAATGACCACCACATTGCGTACCGAAATAGGCTCATGGAAGTATGAAGATTTGCTGGAAGCGCGTGATAAACTGAATGTGGCCATGAAAAAAAACATGACCGGCATTGCCGAAGACGAGTGGGGCGTGTGCATTACCAATGTGGGTATTCAGAAGATTGATCCGCCGGCCGATATGAAAGACATCTTGCGTCAAAAAGCGCTGAAAAGTCAGGAAGCGCTGGCCCGTGATGTCGAAGCGCTTTCCAAAAGCAAAGAAATGACCACGCTGACCGAAGCCAGAACCAAAACGATGGGGGCCGAGGCGCTCGCCCAAAAAAATGCGATTGAAACCGTGGCCAAAGCTTTAGCCGCGGAAATCGAAGCGCTTAAGGGCGCCTTTGGCGGCGCAGGCGAGGCGGTTATTTTGCTAAAATATTTTGATGCGCTAAAGGAGATGTCAAAAAATCCGTCCAATAAAATATTTATGCCCTTTGAATCCTTACAAATGTTGGGTGCAGCCGGCGGCATAACCGAAATGGTTAAGCATATGCTGGATGCTTCAAAAAAGGATATACCGGCCACGCCAACGCCAGCAGCCGCGCCAGTGCTCCCGACCGCTCCCGCTGCGCCTGCCCCGGTCTCACCCGCTCCAACGCCGGCGCCGGCCGCTGCGCCATCGTCCGTTCCGGCTCCCGACAAACCCAAAGATAACCCGCCAGCCAAGTAGGTAGCCTAGCCATGTTTGCGATTTTCGAGCATTATTGGAAGCGTCTCGTATGGTATTGGAGACTATGCCTGTTGCACTATTATGTGGATCGGCAGTTGCTGTGGGGTATCTACCATTTAAATAAAAATAAACGCCAGAAGTTTAGCGATGACTGGTCCAAGAAATATGGCATAGACGACAGCAAACACGTGACAGTGGATTTGGAACGCTATCTCAAAGATTTGTGGATTTTGTATTACAACTACGGCTATCTCTATAAAAAAAAGGGCAAGATTAAACAGGAAGATGCCATTAAAAATATTAAAGACGCCATTAGCACCACCAAAGAGGTCGTCAAATATGGCGAAAAAAAATATGAAAAAGAGCTGAAACCGGATGACCTAAAGCGCATCGCCTCGTTTACCATGAATTTTGACCTTAAGCTGACGATGACCGAGATACGCAAGTATCACACCAAAGAAAATAAAAGCATCATGGTTGGTGATAAGAACGAGTTTAATTTTTTTGATTGCACCAAGTTTTTATATCCGTTTCCAATAGGCATGTTGATTAAGATGTTGGATGCCTGGGAGCCCGGTTTTCAGGCCGAAGTTATGATCAAAATGATGGCTATTCCGGGCATGGATAGCGATGCGACCAAACCACCCAAGCGGGCGGCGGAGATTTTTGGCGAATTTTGCTTTCGTCGCAACAAATGGGATCAGGGTTGGCGGATGTTTAAAGGCTGGGATCGGCGAACGGCCATCGGCTTTTTGGGTTTGATGGCTCCGCCTCATCGCGCTAATTTGCTGGGCAAAGGCGCTCCGACCGAAACCGAGTTGGTCAGACTTTTGTGGGAAATGGAAAAACTTGAGCGAGAGAAAAAGCCGGTTGATCCTGCCACGCCCGCGCCAGCTTTTAGCGCGGAACTGTCGGAGGCGGTGAAGGGCATTTTGTACACATTTTCGCTGGATAAATCACAAAAACTGCGCTACATGCTGGTTGCGGAAGCGCATCGCGAAAATGCCGCGCTGAGCGGCCGGCGGATATTGCCCTGGGATGCCGATCTGACCAGCATTTCGTATGATCTGAGTGAGGAAAAGAAAAAATAAATCTCCTATACTGTTACAGGAAAAACAAAGAACAACTAATCTTTGCGTCCGCTGCGGTTAAGCTAAAAATGAAATTCAACGACCTTTGCTAACTCGCGACGCTTAAATGCGGGATATCAAAGGTAAAAACACAGCCTTGCCCGATGCTGCTGTCTACGTGAATCTTGCCGCCATGCGCCTCTACGGCCAGCTTACAAAAAGTTAAACCCAGCCCGGTCGAAAATTTGTCCCCTGACTTACGAATATCCACTTGCCCGAATTTTTCAAATATTTTTTGATGATATTCAGGTGGGATACCTTCCCCATCGTCGATGACCTGAAAGACGGAAATAATCCGCGATTCGACAACCTCGTTCCAGGTTTTGATGGACACATGGCCGCTTTCCGGCACAAATTTAATGGCATTGCCCACCAGATTAACCAGCACACGGATAAGAAATTGTGCGTCGCCGTAAACCTTAAGGTCCGAATAAGCCAAATCTGCGCACAACGTGATGTTCTTGGGAATGGCCATGCCCCGCGTTTGATTAAAAGCCGCGCTGATAATTTCCGATGATAGGATCAGCCGCCGGTCCAAGTTCATCTGCCCCACTTCCAGCTTGGTAATATCCAGCAAGGTGCTGATCATGTTCAACATTAGCTCGGAATTCGTTTTAGCTTGATCGGCAAACTCTTTCTGCTGTTCAGTCAGCTCCGTATATTGAATCAACAGCGACAGATAGCCGATAATCCCCGATAATGGGTTGCGCAGATCGTGAACAATCATATCCGTTAAATCCTGCTTGCTTTTATCCAGGTTCTTAAGCTCCTGATTAACCGCGTCTATTTTTTCGCGCTGCTTCATGGTTTCCATATAAAGGCCCGCATTTTTAATGGCGGAAGCTACCGGCGCCGCTAATTGATCAAGGATGGCAGCCTCGCGCTCGGTAAAGTTGTTTGGATTGACGCTGGCCAGTAAAAATACACCCAACTGCTCGTTTTTATAGATCAACGGCAGGGTAATGGAAGAGTGCATCCCTTCTTTGATCAACATTTGATTGAGCGGCGTGGAAACATGCTTCAGGTCTTTCATAAAAGCAATTTTGCGCTCGGTCAGGGTAGACCAAAGCAGCGGTTCACTGTCCGGCCGAAAGCGCATCCCTTCTTTCAGTGGTGTTTTCCGCGAGCTGATCAGGGCTAAAATCGCCAATTCCGTTGGTTCCGACTCCAGCAGCATGATATTGGCGTGATCAAAATCAACCATTTTTTCCAGGCGATTAATCAGGCTGGAAAAAATTTCGTTGAGATTGATGCTGGAAGTCAGGGCATTGGCCGCTTCATTAATCAAAGTGCCCAAAGATTGCTCGGCTTCTAATTGATGAACCAGAGCGGCGCTGGCTAATGCCGCGGCTAAATAGGTCACGGTCAGGCGCAAGAAAAGCAGGTGTGTAGCTTCAAATTGCTTGGGCAGATCAAAGTAAAATGTTACAATACTGTCATCAGCGCTGCTGTTCGGGTTGGTCATGGGGATGCTGACCAGGGCCGCATAGCCCCACTGACCGGCATGGACGCGGAGCGGCTTGCCCAAATTTGCGCTGAAAATATCTTCAATAACAACCGGCTGCTTGTTGAGAATCGCTTTATTGAGTAAACCGTCTAACAGGGTTGTGACTTGATCGCGCTTAAAATCACTGACGCCATTTTCCGGCACACCGCCTACTTGTTGAATTTGCAAGGAGAATTGTTTGTCGTCGACGGTGGCGATGCTGATATATCGGGCGTGGCTGACTTTAATAAGCAAGGCCATAGCCTGCTGTTCAAACTCGTCAAGGGATGCCGCGGCCAAAAAATTAAGCTGAATCAATTCAGATAAAGCATCAAAATAATCGGTTGTTTGTTGGGTGGCTTCCGAAACATTTTTTGACGAAAGTTTAGTCGGGACCCGCCCTATTTTTTTGTAGCAGTCATAAATGATTCGGCTTAAAATTCCCGTCAGATGAATTTCGGATGGCTTAAAGGTGCGCGGCTGGCGAACCCAGATATTGAGCGCGGCAAAAATCGTGCCCTCATCATTACTAATCGGCACGGTTAATGCCGCGACAAACCCTGTGCCGGAAAATTCCGGCAGGCGTGCCTGATCCGGAAAACGCCCTACGTCTTCCACTGTAAAAGCCGCCTGGTTCATCAGCGCCGGCGCGGTGGTTGTTTCCTCAAGCCGAAGCCGCATCCCGGGCAGTAGCGCATCGCCCTGTCGCTCATGAATCGTATGAAGCCGATATTCTCTGCCGATAATCTGACCAAAAGCCGCTGCGCTTACATCCAGCGAGTCACACAGCGACCTAAGAATATCTTTAATAGAAATATCGTTCCGGGCGGTTCGAGGCACAGTTTTCGCTGCGCTTGGATCTACAACCTCATGCAGATATTTTGACCATTCCTGATCCATAATTGTAACCATTTATTGTTGTGAAATAGGCATGTTTTATTTGCTGTCTAACAATTCATCGGTGCTATCCCCGAATTTTCTTAGCTAATACCGTATTTTTCCATCTTGCGATACAAGGTGCGCTCGGAAATGCCGAGAACACGCGCGGCGTCTCGGCGGCTGCCGTTTTTTTCGCGCAGGGTAGCCCGGATCATTTCCTGCTCAACCTCGTCGATGCTGCGGTTGGTCAAAAAGGCGGCTACGTCCGGCTGAATTACTTGTTGGGTGCGATGCAGCATCTGCCCGATTTGCTCTACGGTTTCACGCAGGTCGTGGACTTCATCGCGCAAGGATATTAAGGACTTGTAGATGATTTCGCGCTCCAAATCTTCGCGGGAGCGACCGCTGGGCACCGGCAAAAAGGTCTCGGCTTTGCGCTGGGTAAACTGTCCGGGCAGATCGGGCAGGTGAATTTCTTTGTTCGGATGCAGGACGACCATGCTCTCCACAAAATTACGCAGCTCGCGGATGTTGCCCGGCCATTCATAGTTGCTCAAAATCGGCAAAACTTCCGGCGCAAAGCCCAGAAATGTGACCTGATGTTCCTTTGCCATATCCTCGCTAAAGCGCTTGATAAGCAGCGGAATATCCTCACGACGCTGGCGCAACGGCGGCAAAGTAATGTTGACGACCTTTAAGCGATAGTATAAATCCTGCCGAAAAATGCCCTCGTTGATAGCGCTCAATAAATCACGATTGGTAGCGGCAATCACCCGCACATCTACACGAATGATTTGCTGGCCGCCGACGCGCATAAACTCGCGTTCTTCCAACACCCGCAGCAGTTTGACCTGGGTTGACGGCGCGGTTTCGCCGATTTCGTCCAAAAAAATCGTGCCTTTGTTGGCCAGCTCAAAATGACCGACCCGCCGGCCGGTTGCCCCGGTAAAAGAGCCTTTTTCATGTCCGAACAGCTCGCTTTCCAGCAGCGTTTCCGGCAGTGCGCCGCAGTTGACGCCGACAAATGCCTGGTCGCGGCGCGGGCTCAGGCGATGGATGGCCCGGGCAATCAATTCTTTGCCGGTGCCGCTCTCGCCGGTCAACAGCGCCGTGCTATTGGTTTGGGCGATTTGGACGACAAAATCCAGCACTTCCTTCATCTTGGGCGACCGCCCGATAATGCGGTTCTGGCGGGCAATTTCGACACGATGAACATGGCGTTGGATAATCAGCCGCAGTTCAGCCGGATCGCCAAATACCGGCAAATAATCGTCAATATGCTCGCCGACTAAATCCCCCGGGCGGATGGGATTGGCGCCGTCACCAAATAAAATCACATCGCAGTCGCTGCTTTTGCGAATCAGCCGGCTTAAGTGCGTGCCGCTGGTTTGGACTAAGTCCTGGGCCATAACGACTAAATCGACAGTATAGCTCTTGAGCTTGCGCAGCGCGTCTTCGCCGTCCTGGGCAAACAAAACCGGCACAGGCAATTCTTTTAAATAGCTTTGCAGTGTGGCGCGGCGGCCCGGGTTGGCGTCAACAATCAAGATGATCGGCTCGGTTTTTGGCTTAAAATCATGGATTGGCATAAATTTTTTTCTGCAAAAATAGAATGCGAATTACGCTGAAGATGTGGATTCAGCACGGATAAAATATCAAGTTATCGCCAACTGATTGCGCTGTCAACCTTCTTTTTGGCCTTTGAATTCCGGCTCCGTTTCCGGCCGCAGCGCACTTTATTCGATCTTACGAATCAACTGCTGCCAAGTGGACAGATCGGTTTCGGTCGGTTCATTTTCGGTATGAATTAACCGATATGGGTCGGCTCCGCCGGTCAGAAACCAGAATTTGCGGGATTTTTCGTAGTAGCTCCAGATTTCGTGGGGCGCCTCGTCAGATGCATCGGCGTGGGTCTCAATATCGTCCGGCTGGCCAAATCGAATCAAGATCCGCCCGGCATCCGTTTCCCAGCCAGTCTTTTGGGGCGTTGTGAAACGCTCCTTAGCCAGACGCACCCGCCGGACAATTTCCAGTAAAAACTCATTTTCCGGAGTGGCCGGGTTTGCATCACGATCACGCCAGAAATCATGACAAAATTGGAGTTTACCGGTCGGATTTAGCCGGTCAAAATGCGCTAAATCGTTTTTGTCGCCAAAATATTGGATTAAGAGTCGCTGCCGATTTAAGTCGTCTACCAGCGCTTGTAATCCCTCCGGTTCTCCAATACGAAAGGATTTTTGCGCTTTGATCTGTTGGAGACCATCGAATATTTCTATTTGCAGTTGATAATCGCCTGTGGCCAACTGGCTGACCGGAAATTTTTGTTGGATCACACAGGTGGTTCCAGGCTTTTTTAGACTAAGGCTGTCCGGCTCGGCTGCGGGTTTGCCGGCTGAATTCAGGAGGGTAAAAATAATTTCTGCCGGCTGCGCGTCGTCCATCAGATTATAAAGCTCGGCGTATAGATAAAGGTCAGGTCGAAAAAGACCAAATTTACGAGATGCGCAGGGATAAATGCGTAGATCGCCTTTGGCAAACATAGACTGCACCCGGCTGGTATCGGGTTGAATTCGCAGCGCAAGCTCAAGGTCGCTGATGGTCAGCGTTTTGGGTATAGCCGACACCTGAAAATTTGCCTGGGCGCTGCCGGTTGTACTATTCCACAAATCCAGTATATCAACCAACAAGCTATAATCGCCGGGCTTTAGAAAAAAGGCGGATTGTTGGATAATGCTCCGCTCGGTTTGACTTTCCGCCTCACTTTTGGCCGGCATTTCCACCCGCAGACGATCTGTGGCCAATGTGTCACCGGTCTGGGTGAGGATGTGGGCGGAGATCTCGATCATCGCGATGTAGTCATTATTCCCTTTGGCAACAAAGCGTAATTGACGCGCCGGAATTTCGTAGTATATTTCCTGATAAACAAAGCCTTCATCGCCTTGAAAAGCGGCGGCGTCGATGTAAAAACGCAAGTCACCCTGACTTGCAAAGGGAAAAGTCTGCGCGTAGCTTGCGCTGAATGGGAAAAGCAGCGCCCAGCAGAATAAGTATATCGGGAAAGTGTTGGTCAACTTCATAATGGATTAAATGGATATGGCATTTTTCTTTTGGAAATGTCATATCTGGCAGGGTGAGGAAAGAAATGACATTACCAAAAGAAGAAATGTCATTTCAGATGAACTATTCTTTTGGAGACTCAATGATGAAGCGCTTGATCCGTCGTTTGTTTGGCTGGAAAGATGGTTATTCAATCAGTTTTTTTGTGCTGGATTTTTTGTTTAAAAAAGTCTTGCGGCATAATCATCGTGTGCCCTGGCCGATTCATTTTACTTCGCAGGTTGTTTGCCCGGAACGGGTCAAGTTCGGCAAGGGCTTTTGGCCGGGCGATTCCATGGGTGTTTATATTCAAGCCAATAATGGCGTTGAGATTGGCGATTATACGAATATTGCGCCCGGCGTTGGCCTTATCAGCGCCAATCATGATCCGCTGGATAACAGCCGCCATGTGCCGGGCAAGCCGATCAAGATTGGCAGTCATTGCTGGATTGGCATGAACGCCGTCATATTGCCGGAAGTGGAGTTGGGGGATTATGTAATCGTCGGCGCCGGCGCTGTGGTGACCAAAAGCTTTCCAGGTCATGTAGTTATTGCCGGCAATCCCGCACGGATTATACGTAATCTTGCTAAACTACCGGACAGCCCGCACAGTTGAATCTATATATTTGTCAAGGGGATTTGTCGGCGACGTGTTGAGCGATTTAAGATAGGCAATGACCGGCTCCCGCCAGCTGACATCGGTAAAGTAGCCGCTCGGATCTTGCTTGCCAAATAAAAAATTATCGCCGCCAATATACATGAAATCGGTCACCAACACCCGGTATGTCCTGTTGAGCTCAATAGGTTTCCCCTTAACCAGAGGCGTTCCGCCCTTGGGCAAGATTAACCCGCCACAGATCCCACCGCAGCATTTAAAATTGTCAACAATTTCCTGACCGGATAAGTCAGTCATGACTAGCGCGTTATTAAAGGGCAGAAGAGAATATACGTCCCCAATCGTAATCGGACCAGGGTCAATGCCCTGTCGAACACCGCCATAGTTACCGTAGGCAATATCGACGGTTGGATATTGTGACAACCAGGCATCCATTACCAGGTTGCGAATAGTCCAGTCGTCCGGCACGCCGTTTTCCGTATAGCCGATTTCTTCCTCAAAAACTTTGTCCACTTGTTTTTGCCAATGACTGATGATGTTCGTAATGGATGAATCCGGCGAATATTGATGGGTTTGCTTTTCCTGGTTCATCACCATTTTGGAAGTCGCCGTGACGATAGAGTCTCCATCCGCATCAAAAGTCACATCTAACCGGACATAACTTTGCAGGTATTTGCCGCCGCCAATAACATGCACGCCGCTCGGAGTTTTATGAAAAAACTCGTTGCAGTGACCACTGGTTAAAAGATCAACCCCCAGCGAATCGGCAACAGAAGCCACCCGCTCCCACTCGCCAAAACAGACGTGTCCGACGCCGATAATCATGTCCACATTTTCTTTTTGCAGAACCGGAACCCAGCGGCGCAACGTTTCGTCGTATGGTAAAAAATCGAGGGTAGTCACATTGGTGGGAAAGGTGGTCGCCGGCGTGTTGACGTTCGCAAAACCGATGATACCGATGCGCAAGCCGCCTTTTTCCAGAATTGCGTAGGGCTTAAAGCCCTCAGCCAGATCGCGCGTGCCTTTATTGACCACGTTGGCTGCGACAAACGGAAACTTGCAGGCGGCCATCCGCTCGCGCAGCAGGTCCAGACCGAAATCGAATTCGTGATTGCCGACTGCGGATAAATCGTAGCCCATTATTTGTAAAACTTCAAAGGTCGGCGCGCCTTTAAAAAAAGTTGAAATGGCCGGCCCCGTCCAATTGTCGCCGCCGCTAAGAACCAAATAGCGATCACTCGCCGGATCATAACCCTCATCCATTCGCCAACGGGTAAATAGTTCGGCTGCGCCGCCAATCTGACTGCCATCTTTTTCGTGAGAGGGAAATAACCAGCCATGCTCATCATTGGTGTAGAGAATAGTCAGTCGTTTGAACGATGAAGATGATTTCTGGGACGACTTCAGATCAGGAGAAACCGGCGGGCGGCAAGAAAATGCGAGTAATAGCAACAGCAAAAAAGGGCGGTACCTGTCATACATTTTCATTTGTTTTAACGTCCTTAGATTTGAGGTTGTTGGGCCATGCGGCAAAATATTCAACTACCAATTAAATTGACATCACACATAGTTTCATAATTTGTTTTCTATTTGTAAATTAA
>CAYOLL010000119.1:0-18745 GCA_964404765.1 uncultured Gemmatimonadota bacterium
CGCCGGAGGTGCCGACCCACAAGCGACCCTTCCGGTCCTGATAAATGTCGAAGACCATATTATTGGACAGGCTCCCGGCGGTCTCCCGGTCGTAGCGGAACACTTGAAACGTGTCCGTCTTGTCATCGTAAAGATTTAGCCCGTCCGTAGTGCCGATCCACAAGTTGCCCTTTCGATCCTGATATAGTTTTTCAATGTCATCGTGAGAAATGGTCCCGGTTTTCCCCTGCTCGCGTCGGTAAGTTTTAAGCGTTTTTGTATCGGCATTATACAGATTCAGGTCGCCGATAGTACCAATCCACAGATGTCCTTTTCGATCCCGAAAAAAGCACTTGGGTTTGTTCGTGTGAAACGCTCCTCCGGGCGCTCTTTGTTCATCCATAAAGCGTTCAAATCCTTGCGTGGCGGGATCGTAGATGTTAATGCCCAACGACGTGCCGATCCACAAGCCGCCATTTGGATCCTGATACGTCGATGTTATTAAATTGCTGGACAGAGAATGCGTTTGACCGTCATCGTGCTGAAAACGCTTGAAGGTTTTCGTGGTGTTACTGTATAGATTTAAACCGCTTTTGGTGGTTCCAACCCAGAGATTCCCGGCGGCATCCCGGCAAATACTTGACACGGAATTGTCGGACAGTGAGCCCGGTTTGGCCGAATCCTGCTGAAAACGAGTCAGGTATCGCGTTTGAGGGTCATAAAGATTCAGGCCGCCACCTTCAGTTCCCAACCACAGCAAACCGCTTGGCGAGACATACAAGTCCCTGACCTGATTGTCAGACAGGCTTTGCGGTTTGATGCTGCTGTTTGTATAGGTGTAGAAACGCTGTTCGGCCCGGTCAAAACGGGTCAACCCTTCATAACTGCTAATCCATAAATCACCCCGACGATCTTCGCGGATCCGGTAGCCGGTCCTACCGCGGAGCTCATCGCCGCCATATACAATAAAATTATCAGTGGCCGGATTATATAAATTTAACCCCGCCATGGTGCCAATCCAGATGGCTTCATTCGAGTCTACAAAAATATTCCAAACGCTATTGTGACTCAAGCTGTTGCTGTCGGCGTCATCATGTAAATAGTGGTGAAGTTTCCCGGTTTTTAAATCCAGCCGCGTCAATCCGTTGTCACCTCCGGCCCATAGCCGTCCTTGATTATCTGCTGCAACCCAAGCGAAACGTTCCTGTGAAAAATATAGTTTTGTGCGCCCGGTTTCAGGACTAAAATTGAGAAGTCCTTTCTCGATTTTCAGCCACAGCGAACTATCAGGGCCTTCTGAAATCTGTCGGACGTAGTAGTCCCCCAAAATATTGGAGAAGTTTTCCGTTTCCCCTTGGTATCGGCTCAAACCGCTTTTACTCCCCGCCCACACCCGACCTTTTCGATCAACAAAAACATCGCGCACATAATTGTTCGCCAGACTGTTTGTATCGCCGGGATCGTTCCGAAAAACCTTAAAACTGTAGCCGTCATAGCGGTTCAAACCGTCCTCGGCAGCAAACCACATAAAGCCCGTTTTGTCCTGCGCGATACCATTAATCTTGTTGCTGGACAGCCCTTGATCCGTGTCGATTCGCCTGAAAACGAGATCGTCTGGTTGGGCCGTCAGGATAGCGGGGGAAAAACAAAGCAGGATTAAAAGAATGGAAACGGTCGTTTTATAGCGGATAGGCATCGCATTCCCTTTTCAATCGATAAGATTTTAGTAACCGCTCAAAAAAAACATGGAACGCGGATTCCACAGAAAAAGACGGATAACACGGGTTAAAGAAAAAACAAAGCATTTATTGGTTTTATCCGTGAAAATCCGTTTTATCCCGTGAAAATCCGTGTTCTATTCCCGGAATTTTTGAGAGGATGCGTTATTCACTCTCAACCGGAATCTCAAAATAAAAACGGCTGCCTTGCCCCTCGTGACTGAGGACGCCGATGCCGCCGCCGTGATGACGAATAATTTCCTTAGCAATCGGCAGGCCGAGGCCAATGCCCTGCGGCTTGCTTGTCAGCATGTCGCCGACCTGGCGGAATCGGTCAAAGATCACGCCCTGATATTCTGCGGGAATGCCGATACCGCCGTCCGCGACCTCGCAGCGCAGCCACAGCCGGCCCTCATGCGTTAGCTGATAGACGCTGACCGTGATATAGCCGCCGTCGTTGTTGAATTTAACGGCGTTGTCTACCAGATTATGGAGCGCTCGCTGCAATTTTTCGCTGTTGCCCGGCACATGCGGAATCGGCTCGTCGAACGTCATTTCCATACGAATACTTCTTTCCGCAACGCGCGGCTCGATCTTTTCCATGGTTATTTTGATCAGGTCGGGCAGATAGACCGACTCGCCGCGCCAATTAATGACGCCGGTATCGAGTTCCGACAGCTCCAGAACTTCGTTAATTAAGTGAGTGAGCTTGTCGGCATCATTGTATATCTTTCCCGCAAAATCCAGCACCTGTTTCGACCCGACGTCGGGATACATTTTTAACAAGTGGGCAAAGCCTCTGATCGTGGCCAGCGGCGTGCGCAGTTCGTGCGTGATATTTGTCATAAAATCGGATTTCAGCTTATCCAGCTTCAGCAATTCCTCATTCGCCCGCACCAGTTGGTCGTTAATCGTTTGGATTTGATTACGCGACGCTTCGAGTTCGCGGGTGCGCTCACGGACGCGATCTTCCAATTCGTGATTCCACGCCTCGATTTCGCGCTTCTGAGCTTTGATGGTTTTGAGATAATCGCTCATGGTCAGCATGGCGTGCAGGCGGGCCATTAGTTCGATGCCGTCAACCGGCTTGAGCAGAAAATCCTGGGCGCCGCTCTTCAGCGCCACGTACAGGTTGGCCGAATCCGTCATTTTACCGGTGTACATCAGCACCGGAATATCGCACACAGCCGGGTTGCTCTTCAGCCGCTCGATCAGGGCAATGCCATCCATCCCCGGCATGTCCCAATCGGTGATGATGACATCCGGCTGCTCGTCGAGAGCGATGCGATAGGCTCGTTCCGGGTTAACGGTGGCCATGATCCGGTAAGGTTCCGAAAAAGCCTCAATGATCCCGGTGATGATCTCTAACTGAAGCTGCTCGTCATCCACGGCTAAAATGGTATGACTTTTCATCGTGTTACACTCCTTTTAGGTTACGTTGCTTCCTTAAAAATCCTGCTTCACAAAATACATTTTCATCAAGCCCTTGCCTTTAACTTCAAGCGGGTCACGCGCCTCAAATTGAAACTGGCCTTTGATCAATTGGTAGGTGGCCTCGGAAATATTGATGCGCATGGGTTGCGAGTTTGCTTCCACCCGACTGGCCGTATTGATGGCGTCGCCAAAGACGTTGTACGAATATTTGCGGATGCCCACCACGCCGCCGACAACTTTGCCGCTGTGCAGCCCGATGCGGATTTGCCACTCGCGCCGCCCTTTGGCCGCAGCCGCCTGATTCCGGCGATGCATAAAGCGAATGATTTCCTGCGCCGCCAGCGTCATCTGCGCGGCGTGGCGGTCGTTTGGCACCGGCATCCCGCACACGGCCAAATAGGCGTCGCCGACGGTTTCGATGCGCTCGCAGCCGTGCGCGGTCATGATGTCGTCAAAACCGGTAAAAATGTCGTTTAATTCGGCAATCAACCGCTCCGGTGACAATTGCTCGGCGGCCGGAGTAAAGCCGACAATGTCGGAAAAATAAACGGTCACATTATCAAAACTTTCCGGGTGGGTTGCGCCTGTTTCCTTTAGGTCATGGGCGACTTTGGCCGGCAGGATATTGAGCAGCAGCCGGTCGGATTTCTCCTTCTCCTGCTCGATAATGATCTTTTGCTGCACGATCTCGCGAAAGGCCGCGCTCAATTTCAGCATCGAGCTCACCCGGGCCACCAGTTCCAGCGGCTCCACCGGCTTGCGGATATAATCCACCGCCCCGGCGTCTAAGGCCGTTTTCAGATTGGCGGCCGAGGTCATCACCCCGGTGCACATGATGATTGGGATGGCGGTCGTTTGCGGGTTACTTTTTAACTTTTGGATAAGCTCGATACCGGTCATGCCCGGCATTTCCCAGTCGGTAATAATCAAGTTTGGCCGGTTGTCCAGAGCGATGGCGTAAGCGCGCTCGGCCCGCGTCGTGCGCAAGACGGTATATGTATCGTCATCCAGCAGATCGCAGATGGCGTTGAGATTTTCCAGTTCATCGTCCACAATCAAAATTTGCGGTTTCATAGGTTCAGCAGCTCCTCAAACAACTCTTGATTCTCAGCGGCGATGGCCGATTCCAATCGCTTTTTCCAGAGATCAATTTGCGCGTTGGTGGGAAAATCCGCCCGCTTTAAGATACGACGCAAGTCGGAAAATTGGTAAATCTTAATCGCGCGCAGTTCCTGCGCAAATGGCCGCAGCAACTTCTTATCCGCTTCGCTCAACGCTGCGACGCTGCCGGCCGCGCCCGACACGTCGGGCGAAGCGACAACGGGCATCGCGAGCTGCGTCCCAATCGTCGCGCCGGGCAAGGTGAACCAAAACGTCGTGCCGACGCCGACTTCCGATTCCACGCCGATCCGCCCGCCGTGCCCTTCCACAGCCAGCTTGCAGAAGGTCAGGCCAATGCCGGTAGAACGGACGTTGCCGGAACTTTTGGCCTTGATCTGGCCGAATTTATCGAACACATTGCTTAGTTTGTCCGCCGGAATGCCTTCGCCGTTATCGCGCACTTCAATCCGCACGAAATCTTCCAAACTAAACCCTAAGGGTTTTTCGAAACCCTTAGGGTTTGTCGCAAGGGTAATCTGCCCGTTGTTGGGCGTATATTTGATGGCGTTGGTTAGCAGATTGACCAACACCCGCTCGATCATTTCCACGTCCACGCGCACGGCCAGATCGGGCGCAATTTGATTGTTCAGGGCAATATTCTTCCGGTCGCTCAAAAAGCGCACCTGCGCGACGGCTTGCTCCGTCAAATTCAACAAGCTGCAATCGTGCTTATCCAGCGCCATTTTGGTGTCTTCAAACTTCTGCACATCGAGAATATTCAACACCATGGTCAGCATTTGCCGGGCCGATTGGCGCAAGATGGCCACCTGCGACGGCAACGAATGGGATTCGATGACATTCAAAATGACGTTGAGCGGATTCTTCAGATCATGGACAATCATGCCCATCAGGGTTTGTTTAAAGCTGTCCAATTCCACCAGTTTGCCGTTGGTGAGCGTTAAGATTTCGGCCTGGGCGGCCAGCGCGTCTTTTTGTTTAACAACTTCCGCCGTGCGTTCGAGGACGACTTGCTCCAATTCGCGCTGCCGCTTTTCCAGATTGTTGACCCGCCAAAAGTAGATGGACGGCCCGCTGATTAGAAAGAGCTAGCAGGCGAAACTCTGTTTCGCATCTTGTTAATATAATTGAAGATAGACGGAAACGGAGTTTCCGCGTTTCCGTGGCAAGTGCGCTCCCAATCAGAGATAGGGAACGAGGTCCGTCTCTTGAATTCAAGTTTGACGGGCATTGCTAAAATAACCTTCCAAGTCCTGAAATACAGGCCGGGATTGCTTCGTCGCAAGAAACGCTCCTCGCAATGACGAGTGCAAAACACCAAATTAATTCTGTCCGACTACCTCGACAATGTTATCTTAAACGCAGAGACCGCAAAGGCCGCTGAGAAAGATAAAAAAGTATAAGCAAACTTTGCCATTCAGCGCCTGAATTTCTTTGCTTTTCTCTGCGTTCTCCGCGCCTCTGCGTTGAAAAATCTCAAGTTAACATTGTCAAGCTACTTACGTCCCGGCCAACGGCAGTTTGACTTGAAAGACCGTGTGGCCCGGCCTGGTTTCGGCCACATCAATTGTCCCTTCATGGCTGTCCAGAATCTTCCGGCAGATGTACAGGCCCAGGCCGCTGCCTTCGCCGGCCGGCCTGGTGGTATAAAACGGCGCGAAAATATGCGGCAAAACCTCCGCCGGAATGCCCGGCCCGGAATCGGTAAAAGTTACCAGTATGTGACGATCCTGCGGCGCTACGGCAATTTCCAACCGTCCTTTGTTGTCCATGGCCTGAATGGCATTGTGAATCACGTTTGTCCAAACTTGACCAAGCTGGTCCGGAAAGCATAAGATCGGCGGCGCCGCCTCAAAACGGCGAGTAACCTCCACACCCTGCTGAAGCTTGTTCTGATACAACGTCAGCACGGTTTCGAGGGTATCGGCGACCGCAACTTTTGTCTTTTTGCCGGACGGATCGTAATGGCTAAAGGTTTTGAGAACAAAGACGATTTTGGCGGCGCGATCCACGGCGGTTTTAATATTCAGACCGTTGCGCCGCTGCAAGGCCAGATTGAAGGCGGCGTTGATAAATTCGTAACCCTGCTCCGCCTGCAGGAGGGTCATAAACGGCTCTATCTCCCGATAAATGCCCATAATCACCAGTTGACCGGCCAGGTCGTAGGCATGGCGCACTTGTCGATCTTCCAGCAGGCGGACCAGGGCGCGGCGATGCTGCCGCTCTTCGCGCGAGGTCATGCCCGGTGTGACATTCGCGGTCTGTTTCAACATGGCCATAAAGCTGTCGCGCTGGTCGGGCGTCATCGTCAGCAGCAAAGCCGGCAGCTTGTTTAATGTCTCCTGCATGGCGGCCAGGATGTTATCGGTCGCGGCGCGGATGGCGCCCAGCGGCGTATTGACTTCGTGGGCCACGTTGGCCACAAGCTGCCCGAGGGCGGCCATTTTTTCGGCTTCGATAAGCTGTTTTTGGGTGACTTTGAGCTGTTGATGGGCCTGATCCAGTTCGTTATAGGCGTCTTGTATATCATCGCGCTGGATTTCAATTTCCTCTTTATGCTTGACGATCTGTTTGGTTCGCTCCACAACCTGCTCTTCCAGTTCATGCTGGCGTTTTTTTAGCTGCCGCACCCGCAGAATATAAACGGACCACCCGCCGGTTAGAGAAAACAGGACATACAGCAAATACGCCCACCACGTTTTCCACCACGGCGGCAGAATGCGCAGTTGAATGCCGGCGCCGGTCTCGTTCCACACGCCGTCTTTGTTGGCCGCTTTGACCCGAAAAGCATAGTTTCCCTGGGGCAGGTTGGTATAGGTGGCCTTGCGATCCTTATAATCGGTATAAACCCAGTCAGGGTCGAAGCCTTCCAGCTTGTAGGCAAATTTATTTTTTTCCGGCTGACGATAGTTGAGGGCGGAAAACTCAAAGGAGCAGATGTAGTCTTTGTGGGTCAGGGTAATGGCTTTGGTCAGGCTGATATGTTGATCGAGCTCAAACCTGTTAGGTCTTGAAGACCTAACAGGTTTATTCGCAATCGGCACGGACTTGTTAAACAAGCGAAAGTCGGTGATAATCACCGGCGGCGGGGTTCTATTGGCCTGAATTTCCTCCGGATAAACGACGCTCAAACCGTTGATCCCGCCAAAATAGAGCCGTCCGTCCCGACCCTTAATGCAGGCGCGCTCGTTAAACTCATTGCCCTGCAAACCATCGCGCACGCTGTATGTGGTAAAGGTCCGCCGATCCGGATCCAGGCGGCACAAACCGTTGGTCGTGTTCAACCACAGGCTGCCCCGATCATCTTCCAGGATACCGTAAATGACGTCGCTGCTTAAGCCGTCTTTCTGCCGATAACAGGTAAAAGTCTGCCGCTCGCGGTCGAACAGATTCAATCCCCCGCCCAATGTGCCGATCCAAAATTGACCCGCTTTATCTTCATAAAGGCAAAATACGGCGTTATTGCTCAGGCTGGCCGGGTTTGCGGCCTGGCGCTGAAAGCGGGTAAAACGCCGGGTGGCCGGGTCAAACAAATCCAAGCCGCCGTAAGTGCCAATCCATAACCGGCCGCGGCTGTCTTCAAGGATGCTATGAATCGTGCTGTTGCTGATGCTGCCGGAATCGGCGGGGTCATACGTAAAATGGGTAAAAACGCCTTGCTGACGATCAAATAGGTTCAGACCGCCGCCAAAGGTGCCGATCCACATTTGGCCTTTTTTATCTTCATAAATGGATAAAATAGCATCAAAGGAAAGGCTGGTCGGTTGATCGGGCTGATGTCGGTAGCGGGTAAATCCGCCGGTTTTGCTGTTGAATACGTTTAAACCGTTGTCGGTGCCGATCCAGATTTGTCCGGCGACGTCCTCATATATGGTAAAAACCTGATCATGGCTGAGGCTGTTGGCCTGTTTCGGGTCATGGCGGTAATGGTGAAATGTCCGGCGATCCGGATTCAGGCAGGTGAGTCCGTCGCCGGACGTGCCGATCCACAACCGTCCGACGGAATCTTCCAAAATGGCCCGGACATTGTTGCCGGGCAGGCTGTTTGGATTGCCCGGATCATGCCGGTAAAGCTTGAAGGGGTCGGTCTGCCGATCAAACTGATTGATCCCGCCGGCATTTGTGCCGATCCACAGCATATTCTCATAGTCGAACAGACAGCGGATTTGATTGTCGCTCAGGCTGTGCGGATCGGTTGGATCTTGGCGATGCACCGAGAATTGCTCCTGTTGCGAATCGAACCGATTCAAGCCCTTATAACTGCCGATCCACAAAATGCCGCGCGGGCCTTCGGTAATGTCAAATAGCAACTCGTCGCTGATGGGAAAATCCGGCTGGCGGTAAACCTGGAAATCATTGGTTTCCGGGCGAAAGCGATTCAGACCGCTTTTGGCGCCGACCCAGAGCTGCCGCCGGGAATCCTCGTAAAGCGAGATTAGCATGTCATCGCTCAGGCTGTGCGGGTTGCGGGTATCGGCGCGATAGTGATAAAATTTTTGGGTAGCCGGATCAAAACGATCCAGCCCGCCGCCATACGATGCCACCCAGACCCGGTTGTCGTAGGCCACGCAGGTGGCGATAATCCGGGCCGGCATCAAAGAATGCGGCGTGTCTTTTTGATGTGCGTACAGCGTATATTGAGATGTCGCCGGGTTAAAGTAAAAGAGGCCGGCGCTTTCGGCGCTCAACCACAGGTTGCCGGCGCGGTCTTCGCTAATGTGGCGAATAAACCGGCCCGGCAAAAAATTAGTAAAGCGGTCGGTCACGACATCGTAGCGGCACAGTCCGCTGGCCGTGCCGGCCCAGACGCGGCCGCGGCTGTCCGTAAAAACCGTGCGAACATAACTGTCGGCTAAGCCGGTGGTATCGTCCGGAATCTGGCGGTAAACGGTAAAGGTATAGCCGTCAAACCTGTTCAGACCGTCACTGGTGGCAAACCACATCAAGCCCAGGCTGTCGCGGGCAATGCCGTTGACGGCGCTGTTGGACAGGCCGTCTTCAACGGTCAAATGCTCAAAGCGCAAGGTAGCGGGCTGGGCGTGGACAGAGGCCGCCCAAAGGTTAAAAGCAACGATCAACCAAACTGTTTTGCTAAAATGCTTCATATTGCAACATTTCCCCGTAAATATATATTCATCATGCCGAATATTGCACCACGCGATTCCGTCCTTGTTTCTTGGCTGTGTAAAGCGCTTCATCGGCATAGCCAAGCATTTTGTCCTCGCTGCCGGGATTGCCCAACTGATTGTCCGTCACGCCCAGGCTGACCGTGACTTTGAGCGTCAAATCCTTCTGGACATAGACCGCTTTTTCAACCGTGGCGCGGATTTTTTCGGCGACGAGGACGGCGTCGGCCAGGCCGGTTTCCGGCAAAATCACCAGAAATTCCTCCCCACCGTAGCGACAGACCGTATCGCCCTGCCGAATCGTCGCGGCAATTTGCGCCGCCGTTTCTTTCAGCACAAAATCACCGATCTGATGACCGTACGTGTCGTTAAATGACTTGAATTGGTCAATATCCAGCAGGATGCAGGCCAATTGTTTTTGATAGCGCAACGCATTGGAAAAATCACGGGCCAGCGCCTCCATCATATACGTACGGTTGTAGATACCGGTCAGCTTGTCGGTTACCGCCTGGCGGTAGAGGATTTCGTTCTTGGCGGCCAGCTCGCCGTTCAACTTCTCCAATTCCTGTTTTTGGGCTTTGATGGTTTTAAGATACTCGCTCATCGTCAGCATGGCGTGGATGCGGGCCATCAATTCAATGCCGTCAACGGGCTTGCGCACATAATCCTCGGCCCCGCTTTTAAGGGCGACATACAGGTTGTGCGAGTCGGTCATGGTGCCGGTGCACATGAGCACGGGGATGTCGCGCACGGCTGGATTGCTCTTGAGCAATTGAATGAGTTCGATGCCGTTCATGCCGGGCATATCCCAATCGGTGATGATGACATCGGGCTGCTCATCAACGGCAATCTGATAAGCTCTTTGGGGATTGATAGTGGCCATAATCCGGTAAGGCTCGTGAAAAGCCTCTACAATGCCACTGATAATTTCCAGTTGGATGGACTCGTCGTCTACCGCTAAAATGGTGTAGGTTTTCATCGGTTCAATAACTCCTTAAAATAGGTTTTGTTGTCCGTAAAAAAAGGTGCTTACAGCATAACAGGGGCCTTGAAAATGGAGATGTACGACATGTCCGTATAGATAATCGTATCATAAACCAAAATACCATTTCTGTAAACAAAAAATCTGCTAATCCTAAAGATCGGGCGCGAACAGTATATAATTATACTCTCAACGGGCACAAGGTTTTGCCACGAAGACTCGAAGACACGAAGAAAAGCCTTTATTTTTGCTTTTTTTGTGACTTTGTGTCTTCGTGGCGAAGTGAAAAATTATGCCCTGTGAAAGTATAACTATTCATCAATGCTTTCATTTTTGATTGGCTATTTTTGGCGGGCCTATTATCTTTTTGCGGTTAAAATACGTTGCTAATCCACAACATTAGGAATAATCATGATCAATCTCGCCCCCATCAAACCGGTCTTCGAGCAACTCGACCTCAAAGCCTTCCCGCTGGAAGCCTATGACCAACTCTACGCCGCCGAGCCGTATCGCTTCATCTACGAATCGCTGGAAAGCAAGGGCCAGCGCGGGCGCTATTCTTTTATCGGCGCGCGGCCGTTCCTGATCTTCAAGAGCAAGGGCCGCAAGATTGAGATCAGCCACAACGGCCAAACCGTGCAACAGACCGGCGATCCGCTGACCGTCCTGCGCAGCCTGACCGAGCAGATCAAGGCCGTCTATTCCGGACTGCCTTTTGCCGGCGGGGCCATCGGCTACATCGGCTACGACGCCATCCGCCTGATCGAACAGATTCCCGACACCAAACCCGATCCGCTGGGTCTGCCCGACCTTTATTTCATCTTTCCCGGCGAGATCATTAGCTTCGATCATCTCATGCACACCGTGCATATTTTTATGTATGGCGCGGAGGCCGATTGGCGGCGCATGGAAGATATCAAATCCGTCCTGCATGATAGCAGGCAGGACCAGCCTATTGCCAAGAATCTGCCCCAATTCGAGCTACCGACGGATTTTGCTTCCGGTTTTAGCCAAAGCGACTTTGAACAGGCCGTGCTTAAATCCAAAGAATATATCAAGGCCGGAGATGTTTTTCAGGTCGTCTTGTCCCGCCGGATTGCGTTTGACCTTGACCCAACCTTGCGAAGACTTCCAGCCACAGAATCAACGTCGGTAGACCAAAGCCTTCGCAAGGTTACAAGCACGGAGAATGACTCAACCTTGCGAAGGTTTGATTTACAAGATACGCCTAAGCCTGAAAGAGTGCAGGAATCTGGCCAGGTTAACCTTCGGAAGATTACACCCGACGACATCTACAAAGCCCTGCGCCAGACCAATCCCTCGCCGTATATGTATTACCTCAATTTTGACGGGTTGGCTATTGCCGGGTCGTCGCCGGAAATTCTGGTCAGCCTGAACAACGGACTGGTGACGACGCGGCCCTTAGCCGGGACACGCCCGCGCGGGCACAGCATCGAAGAAGATCAGGTGACGGCGGCGGAATTGCTGGCCGATCCCAAAGAGCGGGCCGAACACATCATGCTGGTGGATTTGGGCCGCAACGACGTGGGCCGCGTCTGCGAATACGGCACGGTGACGGTGAACGAACTGATGGCCATCGAGCGCTATTCCAAAGTCATGCACATCAGTTCCAACGTGGTGGGCCAACTACGGCACGGGTTGGACGCCTTTGACGTTTTTGCGGCCACGTTTCCGGCCGGAACGGTGTCCGGCGCGCCCAAGATTCGGGCCATGGGGATCATCGAGGAGTTGGAGCCGGAGAAGCGCGGTCTGTACGCCGGGGCCATTGGCTATTTTGGCTTTTCCGGCAACATGGATATGTGTATCGCCATCCGCATGATTTTGATGCAGCATGGGCGCGGCTACATCCAATCCGGCGCGGGCATCGTGGCCGATTCCGACCCGGAGCGCGAGTATCAGGAAACGCTGAACAAAGCCCGGGCGCTGTTGCAGGCGGTGGAGTTGGCGAAGCAACCGGCGGTGAAAAATGAGGAATTTTAATGCTTTTCTGGTGATGCTCTTTTTATGGACAAGCAACGCAGAATCTATAAAAATTGGGACTGTGATTGCTGAAGGTAATATTAATATGCGTAGCACACCCGAAATTATGGATGACAATATTGTAGGCTTTTTGCCCAACGGTGCTACGGTGATTATCTTTGACCAGACGGCTGAGCCGGATACCATAAATGGGAAGGTGGATTATTGGTTCAATATTACTAGGCCTTATGAGAGGTCTAGTTGGGTATTTGGATATTCTTTAGATTTAATCCATTTAGAAGAATTCTCAAACTATGAGGACGTGTTACAAACTGCCATCAAATGTTACCCGGAAAGTCTGATTCTGTCTTCTGAGTATTTTCCCTTTTCAGTTGATAGGATTAAAAATGGAGAAGCCGAAGGGGTTATTGGTTTAATTAACTTGGCCAACATAGACCAAGATATTTCATACGAATTGTTTGTTGAGTATAATACATCAGATACGGGAAGCGATTATTATATTTCAGCGCTTTGTGTATTAGATCAAAAAGACTCGACTTATGAAGTTACTCCAATTTATGAAAAGGACACTCATGAAGGGGGCAAGTTTATAATCGCAAAGAATTTGATTGGAGATTCAAAAAAAGAAATTGTTACATTGCATGGTTGGGTAGACTCGGGCGGTATGGAATTCGAGTGGGATTGGAAAATCTGGCAGTTAAAAGATGGAACATATACGAAAATTGGCAGGATTAATGCATCAAAAAATTTATTGGATATTACAGAAACCACACGCTCTGAATACGTTGCAAAAATAAATTTTGCAAATCTTGATAGTGATTTGGAATTGGAAATCCAAGTATTAGGAACAATTCGAGATGTGGAAATACGTTCTGATAAAACTTTTCCCAAAGAACGTACACAAGAAATTTATGATTGGAATGGTACTGAATACATATGCATCTCCCGAATGGAAACGCCAATCACCTCGGAGCAGGAGTAACACCATAATCATGAAAGACGGCATGGTTTACATCCAATCCGGCGCGGGCATCGTGGCCGATTCCGACCCGGAACGCGAGTATCAGGAAACGCTGAACAAAGCCCTTCGACATCGCTCAGGACAGGCCCGGGCGCTGCTGCAGGCGGTGGAGTTGGCGCGGAATCATGCACGTCTGGCTTGACACCGCCATAAGAAGCGTGTAACTTTTAGCGTGTCACAAGAGAATGACTCATGCTTCGTAAAAACGCAAAGGAATACTTATGATACTTCCAAACGTATTAGCCGACATTCACGCCCTCGAAGAGGACTTGATTCGTTTTGAGCGCAAATATGGCGTCCTGTCCGAGACATTCTACGCGGCCTACATGAGCGGCGAGGAACCGGAAGACGATAGCTGGACATTAGATTTTGGCGAATGGGCCAGCGTTTACCGCACCTGGCTCACTCGCCTGGCCGAATATCGGAACGAAATCGAACATGTCCAAAAACAAAACTTCAGTCTGTTCGGGATGATTCGGGTCGCCGCATGAGGAGTTATTTTCGTACGATCGAGGATTACGAGCTTTTCATTTACACATTAACTGGCTTGTTTCCATCGGTTTTGCAATCAACGGTTGTCCTGTCGCGACACGGTTCGTCTTTGGCCAGAGTCAGCGGAGAACTGCATTTCCCACAAAATATACGCATTGTCGTGCGACCCGCAGCCACCCATCTTTCAACTAACTGCAAGCGAGGTCAATATGGACAAAAATCGTATCACGATTGATCCAAACATTTGTCATGGCAAGCCCTGCATTGCCGGGCATCGGATACCGGTCTACATGATTCTGGAGTTGGTGGCGGCCAGCATTCCGTTTGACGAAATCCTCCACACCTACTACCCGTCCATTACAGCCCAGGACATCCGCGCCTGCATTGAATATGCCCGCTACGTCATTGAACCGGAACCGCTGGCTGCAAATTTGACGGAGGCGGTCGCATGAAGATTTTTGCTGATGAATGTGTCTATCAGGCGACAACCGACTACTTGATTGCCCATGGATTTGAAACGCTTACCGCTCAGGAGGCCGGATTTGCGGGCTGCAAGAACGGCGAATTGATCCGATATGCCGCGCAAAATCAAATGGTCTTTCTGACCCGTGATCTCGATTTTACAGATATTCGAGTTTATCCGCCACAAAACTTCCATGGCATTATTGCGTTGAGAATATCACCGGAAAATCAGGCCACAATTCATGAGAAGCTATTGGAAATGCTGCGTGAAAACCCATTGCCAAGCCTTGTCGGTCGGTTGGCGCTTATTGCCCAAAATAAATATCGGATTGTTTGATTTGCGAAAAAAACTCCTGAATCCTTTTGAGGTGAGGTGAGATGAAGGGAATGAAATATGCCCGAAAAAATCAAATCCCCCGCAAGCTGCTTGAGCAGACCACATGATTTTTAAGGGATGTTTCGATCTGCCGCTCAATTGAAAGCATATCCGATACCAATCAGCGGCGAAAGGCCTGTGGTTATTATGTCCACCCGGATGAATTGGCCGATATTATTGAGAGCGCATATTCCGGCGCCTTGGATGAAGCCTCATTAGAAGCGTTTGGCGGAAGCTACGAGCCGGAACAAATTGCCAAAAATTAATGCGACCACGATCAAAAAAAACGCTGCAACTCATCCTTGAATTGCAAAAAAGTTAGGCCACGCGGGCATCGTGGCCGATTCCGACCCGGAGCGCGAATATCAGGAAACGCTGAACAAGGCCCGGGCCCTGCTGCAGGCGGTGGAACTGGCAAGGGAGACAAATCATTAACCCTTGACCTGGTCATAGTGAAATTGTAATTTGAATTGTCAACACACGTTATTCTTCTTTCACGGAGGAAAATATGGAAGAACTATTAGAGTTGAAGGATTTAATCGCTAAACATGACTATCAATCCGCGCTGACATTAGTCGAGGAGATGGAGGAGATGAGCCGAGAAGATAAGATCAACAAGGTCCGCAGTTTTGTCAAAATTCTCTTAATTCATCTTATCAAACAAGATGCAGAAAACCGTACAACGCGTTCATGGGATTTATCAATTCGTAACTCGCTCGATGGGATCATGACGACTAACAAAAGACATAAATCCGGTGGGTTTTATATCCAGGAAGATGAACTACGGGAAACTATTGAAAGCGTTTACGATATTTCTTTAGAAGCCGCGGCATTGGAAGCATTTGGCGGCAGCTTCCAAATGGAGCAACTTGCTGAAAAATTTGATGCAAACGCTGTCAAGAAAAAGGCCATCCAGCTTATCTTGGAAGCTCAAAAGCATTAAACATCTTGCCATAGATCGAACGTCGGGCAATGAAGATTACCGCTGAATTGTAGCCGGAGAAGCGCGGCCTGTACGCCGGGGCCATCGGCTATTTTGGCTTTTCCGGCAACATGGATATGTGCATCGCCATCCGCATGATTTTGATGCAGCACGGGCGCGGCTACATCCAATCCGGCGCAGGCATCGTGGCCGATTCCGACCCGGAACGCGAGTATCAGGAAACGCTGAGCAAGGCCCGGGCGCTGTTGCAGGCGGTGGTACTCGCCTGATACAACGCAACTTCGGTTTGAAAACGTGGAGACCTTACAACAACACACGTCTGAATAAAAGGAACGATCATGACCCAAACTCACCGCCATCGCGAAGAAGCCATCAACACCCAACTGGCTATCCTGCTCACCCGGCACGGCGTGGAGGCTGAATCGGAAACCATTCAGCAATCCGGTCAGCACAGGCCGGATGTCCTGTTTACCATGAGCGGGCTGCGGGTGATTATCGAAGGGAAATTTTCCGATACGCCCGACGCCGCTACTGTCGTTTTGGGCGACGCGCTTAAGCGCGTGCAAAGCGGCATTTGCCATATTGCCGTCGCCCTGGTCTATCCCAAAAGCATCCGCACCGTTCCCACTGCGCAGCTTGAATCCGTCTTGTCCAATTCGCACTTGCGATATGTGATTATTTCCGAAACCGGCCAAACCGCGTGGGCCGAAGCAACTCCGGCGGAAATCCTGGCCGCGCTTCGTCGGCTGCATGAATCTTTGACCCGCGATGATATTGTCGCCGAATCAGCTAAAAAGCTCTCCGAACGCATCGAAACCATTGCCGCGCTTTGGAGCGGACAACCGGCCACCTGCGACCGACTTTCCAACCTGCTCGGTATGCCGGCCCGGCGTGGTGAAACCCACGAGGAGCGAGATGCCCGCCGCGTCACGGCAACCAAAGTGGCCTCGCTGGTGCTGGCCAATGCTATGATCTTTCAGGAACAATTGGCCGTCAACGGCGGCGATGGCCGCGTGGATTCGCTGCGGGCCTATGACGATAACCCCGATCCGATTGCCCATATCAAACGCCATTGGAACTGGATCTGGACAAAGATCAATTATGTCCCCATATTCCAAATTGGCGAGGCGATTTTGCAGGAAATTCCCATCTCCCATCACGCCATTTCCGCAGTCCGCTGGCTGATGGCCGAGGCCAAATCCATTTGCGCCAATCAATCCGCGCTGCGCCACGATCTGATGGGGCGAATCTATCATTGGCTGCTGCATCACGCCAAGTATTTGGGCACGTATTACACGGCGACGTCTTCCGCAACCTTGCTGCTTAAGTTGGTATTCGCGCAAAAGTGGCCCGGCCAAGACTTTGGTTCACCCCGAAAATTGGCCGATTTTGTGGTGGCCGACCTGGCCTGCGGCACAGGCACATTGCTGATGGCGGCGGCGCAAGCGTTGACCGATCAGTTTGTTGTCACGCGGGTGCAAACCAATCGAACCCTGGCCGAGACCGACTTGAAAAGCCTGCATCAAACCCTGATGGAAAATGTGCTGTACGGCTACGATGTTTTGCCATCCGCCGTTCACCTGACGGCCTCCACTCTGGGCATGTTAGCGCCCAATGTAACCTATCGCCGAATGAATCTGTTTGTCATGCCGATGGGCGTTGATAAGCGTTCGTTGCGACTGGGCAGTCTTGACTTTATCAGCCGCCAACAGGTTGTTACCCAACTTTCCCTCGACGAAAGCCAAATAGAGATTAAACGAACCGGGGCGGCCGAGGAACATTTTACATCGGCGCAAGCGCCCAATATGGATTTGTGCGTCATGAATCCGCCGTTTGTCCGTTCCGTGGGCGGCAATCTGCTCTTTGGCAGTTTACCGGACGACGAACGGGCCAAACTGCAGACGGAATTGAAAAGAGTATCGAAGGATTTGAAGGCTTCCGTCACCGCGGGCCTGGGCAGTGTCTTTCTGGCGATTGCCGAT
This sequence comes from uncultured Gemmatimonadota bacterium, assembly GCA_964404765.1. Lineage (GTDB taxonomy): Bacteria > 4572-55 > 4572-55 > 4572-55 > 4572-55 > CAYOLL01. The sequence goes on from CAYOLL010000119.1 coordinate 17,636, forward strand.
AAATACTTGCGCATTGGCGGGCGCGTGGCTTTTATTCTGCCCGTCGCGCTGGCCACCGGGGAAGCCTGGGGCGCCAGCCGCAAGCTGTTGGCCGACGGTTATCATGTAGAAGTGGTGATGGTCAGCCATGACGCGGAACGACCCAACTTCTCCGAAAATACCGATCTGTCCGAGATCATGTTTATCGCCCGCAAACTTAAAAAGAAGGAATCCGTTGGGGAGACGACATATGTGAATTTGTGGCATAACCCGCGTACGATTTATGAAGCGTTAGACGTAGCGGAACGGGTGCGGACATGTCAACCGGCAGGATTGGCGTCAACGGGCATCACGTCGGTCACGGGCACGGACGGCCGGAAGCTGGCCGAAGTCGTCTCTCTCCCCGCCACCAACGGCGATAATCAGTGGCTTGGCGTTCAATTTGCCCAAACCTGGACGCTACGAGCTGTGACCCAATTGGAAAAGGGAAAATTGGTCGTGCCGGGCAAAAAGTCGATGGATGTGCCGCTATGTAGCTTGAAAGAATTGGGTAAGCTCGGATACGACCGTCGAGATATTCACGACGCATTTACGGTTTCTGAAACAGATTGGTCACCCTATCCGGCATTTTGGAATCATGACGCAAAAAAAGTTGTCAGATTAAAGCAATCCCCCAATTCCCACTTGCTTCCGCGAGCTGTTGCCGCCAAAGGACGAAAACTCAAAGATGGTCAGAAGGTGGCTGAAAATGCCGGGCGAATTCTTTTGGTCGAAAGACTTTGGCCAATTACGCACCGTGTAATTGCGATAGGTTTTGCTGAACCAATCTTGGGGAATACATGGTGGGCGCTTAAAACTGAATTGACGGCGAATCAAGAAAAAGCCTTGCTGTTATGGCTTAACAGCACAACGTCATTGTTACTTTTCCTATCTCGCCGTGTTGCTACCCGAAGCGCTTGGATGCAGGTCAAAAAACCGGCCTGGGCCGCCATGCCGACGCTTGACGTGCGCGCTTTGTCAGATCAAGTCATCACCCAACTGGCCGGTGTCTACGACACCATCGGCGACAAAACCTTGTTGGCGCTGGCGAAGCTGGATGTCGATCCCGTCCGGGCGGAAATTGACGCCGCC
>CAYOLL010000120.1:0-12217 GCA_964404765.1 uncultured Gemmatimonadota bacterium
TGCACTGAAGCCTTCGCAAGGTTAGGTTTACCACCACTTTTTGAGCAATTACAACACTTTCTCATAACTTATTATATTACAAATTGTTACAGCGACTATTTGTAACTTCTCAAAAAGTGTTGGTAGAAACGAACCTTGCGAAGGCTTCATTGCTTGGTTTCACAAGTTTCAAACAAAAGCCTTCGCAAGGTTTGCCAACGGTTATTGAGAAGTTACGACTGTTTTTATAGAAAAACAAAAAACTCAATTTTGGAACGGAGAAGCATGACCATGGATACCTGAACCAAACCTTTAGCCTGTCAACCTACGATCTCCCGCCTGGAAAACAGCGCCGAAAAAGCTACCAACGACCGACAGGAGCAGGTTTACGCCTCTGAAACAATCGCCTCCGCCTCAATCTCCACCAGTATTTCCGGCGCGATCAGCCGGCTGACTTCCACCATGGACGTGGCCGGGCGGATGTGACCGAAGAACTCGCCATGCGCGCGGCCAACCTCTTCCCAACGTTCAATATTGGTGACGTAGATGCGCGTGCGCACCACATCGGTCAAACCGGCTCCGGCAGCTTGAAGCGCCCGCTCGATATTACGGATAATCTGGACAGCCTGGGCGTACGGATCGTTATGGCCGACAATCTCGCCGGCTTCATTGAAAGCGGTTGTGCCGGAAACGTGAATAATTTGGCCGACTCTTACCGCGCGGGAATAGCCAACCAACGGCTCCCACCTGGCCCCGGAGGATATGTTTTGTCGTGCCATAGGCGGTCTCATTTTTTAGCGGATTAGCTCGGCTATCGGGCGAGTCGGGCGTTTCTTCTGGAATGTCAAAAGCCCATCCAAAAGGTCTCTTTGATCATACCGCCGGTGATTTGGAATACCTGGGGATGTTTGCGCAGGCGCTTTTCCGGTGATAAGGTAATATAACCGGTTACACCTTCGTAGCGGCTTATTTGGGTAATTTGCTGATAAAGCGCTTGCGGGCTATCCGCGCCTTTTCGAATGCCGTTCAAAAATAGCCGGGTGGCGTCATAAGTCAGAGCGCTGACTTTATCCGGATTCTGCTGGTATTTTTTGAAAAAACGTTCGTTAAACTGTTGAATAGCCGCAAAATAACCACTGTCGTAGTAGGTATCGACAAAATAAGCGCCTTCCACACTGCGAGCTTCTGTTTTGAGGAGTCGTTCGGAGTTCCAACCGTTGCCGCCCAATAATTGCACGTCAATGTTGTAGTGCTTGAGCTGCGGCGCGATGAGTAAAATGTCGCCGACTTCCGCAGGGATAAATAGGCCAAACGGGGACTGTCCGGTTTGTGCTTGTTCGCCCGGCGCTACTTTTTTCCCGCCCGGCGCGTAATTTCGCAAGATGCGGACTTCATCCTGAAAGTCGGCCTTGCCGGATGAGTACGGGATCGTCTCCAGTAAATCGCCGCCCGCCTCAACGACATAGCCCGAAAAGCCATTGGCCATTTCCGTACCATACGACGTTTGCGGATGCAGAATGGCAAAGCGGGTTAAGTTTAATTCTTCCATCGCATATTTGGCCATGGCTCGTCCCAGATCGGCTAACGGACTGTTCAACTGAAAAATGTGGTCGCCCAATGCCGCCACTTCGCGGTCGGTAGCGGTTGGGGTGATCAGCGGAACGCCGGCCGGTTGGGCCACCGAGGCCACAGCCGAAACCGCGTCACTCAAGATCGGGCCGACAATGCCAATAATATTCTCCGTATAGATCAAATCCCGGGCAACAGCCAAGCCCTCCATGGCGCTGCTTTTCGAGTCCTTCAGGGAATAATTAAGCGCAACGCCGGCCTCTGTTTGATAATCTTCAAGAGCCATCTGCGCGCCTTTTAGCGCCGAAGCGCCGAAACGGCTATACTGTCCGCTCATCGGAAAGATAAGGCCAAGCTTGCTCCCGGTTGCCGTAGACGGGACAAATTCGGTTGTCTGCGGATTGGCCGGACTATTTGAGACAGGCTCACCCTGGGTAATCGCGCGGTGATGCTCGATGCGTCCGGCTAAGGTGCGCTGCATTTCGTCAACTTCGCTAATGTGCACGCTGGTGGGATAGGTGCGCTTAAAATCGCGGATGTCGGCTTCAGCAACTTCCCAGCGGCCCTCATTATAGATCGTCTGAATCGATCGGAAAGCCATTTCATCGCTGGTTGAGGTATCGGGGTAGCGCTGCAGCAATTGATGGATTTGGTCGGCTGTCAGATGCGGGATAATGGATGAAGTCAGCAGATTTTCGACTTTTTTAGATTCGGCGTAATTTTCGTTTTGCCGGGTAAATTCGAAAAAGCATTCCGCAGCCTGAAAATATTTATCCGTAGTCAAGTAGGAATAGCCAAGCTCGCGGCGAATATCTGCCGTCAGGCGATGGTTGGGATAGCGCTTCAAAAATGTTTCGTAAGCGTTGGCGGCAAGGTCATACTCGTTTAAGCGCTGATAAGCGCTGCCGATAAGCTGCTGGACCAGGGGCGCTCTGGAAAAGCCGGAAAAACGGTTAAGCATAGACTCGCCCTTGATGACTGCGCCGCGGTAGTCCTGACTGTCATAGCTGGATCGAACATCGGCAAAGGCGGCTTCGGCGTCGCGCTCGTCCGGCCGGGCGGATTCATATTCCGTGACATTAACACCCGGTGTGGCGCAGCCGCTAAATGTAAGGACAAAGACGATAACATAAAAAGGCAGAAACTTTATTGGCTTCATATCGGATAACTCCCGAAATATGCGCGTTGCAAGCGCTATTCCACCACGAATACACACAAATAGACACGAACATATACTTCAATTGAAAAATTCGTAACATTCGTGAAAATTGGTGTTCATCCGTGGCAAGGTGTGTTATTCATTTGCTTCCGGTTCGATTCGCCCCAGATCATCGGGTTTTAGTTTGGACAGATAGTCTTTAAGGCCTTGCTGCACGTTTTTTTCCGTTTTCATGATGAATTGACTTAAGTCCAACTCCATCTTGACCATCTCTTCCTGAACGTAAATCGGCGATTGAGTCCGCAACGCCAGCGCAATGGAATCGCTGGGCCGGGCGTCAATGCTAAACAAGTTCGCTTTCTGCTTAATAAAAATACGGGCAAAAAACGTGCTCTCTTTGAGATCACTCACAATCACCTTGACCACTTCGGCGTCTAAGCCAAGAATAATGGATTTGAGTAGATCATGGGTGAGCGGGCGGGCCATTTTTCGGCCTTCCAGTTGAACGGCAATGGCGGTGGCTTCAGCCGGCCCGATCCAGATGGGCAGCAAGCGCGTACCATTAAGTTCCTGCAGCAGTACGACCGGGCTGTTGGATGTCGTATCAACTGCCAGACCAACAACGTGTACTTGTACCATAAATGACCCCCCACTTAGACTTTTAGGTGGTTAGACTGTAGGCTGTAGGCAATCCGCATTCGATTAGTCCTGTCGCTCAATTGTCGCGCAGAGCGTTTTATCCCGCAATTTGTCCCGGTACAGCTCGGCCCGTTCATAATGAGTGATCATGACGATAGCTTTGCCGGTAAGATGTGCCTGCAACATCAACCGGGTGGCTTCTTTTTTAGTAAAGCGGAAAACCTCGATCAAGATGCTGACCACCTCGTCCATGCCATGCGCATCGTCATTATGTAAAATGACGGCATAGCGCGGGAGTGGCTCAAAAACAATTCTACCCCTTGATTGCGTTGATTTGTCAGGCGCTTCGATGATTATCGGCATATCCGCATTTCGAATTTATAATCTTGGAAATAGAAAGTATAACCAACGTCTACATTTTACTACATCTGTTTAAATTTGCAAGTCTATTTGTTAATTTTGAAACAAGCGATTGTAGTTTTTCCGGTAAATTTTTTGTTGCGTTGCATTAAATTCTTTGACAAAAACACAAAAATTACATATCAATTAAAGACCGCTTTATCCAGCCCTTTCAATTTTGAATCTCAAGAGGTTGCTATGTCGGATCAAGACCAGGATCAAACCCCGGTGGAAACACCCGCCCCGGACAAGTCTGTGCCTAAAAAAGAGGCCCCTGCCCAACCGCCGGCGGAGACTGTGGACACTACAACAACTCCGCCAGCGGAAGAAACCTTTCCGGAAGCAACGGCCCCGGCTGAAGTGCCCCCAACGCCGATGGTTCCGCCACCGCCCGCCCCGCCCGTTCCCGAAAAAAAGTCGCCCAAGGACGACGCCCTCCGGCTTATTCGCGACAATTTGGGCAAAGGTAAGATACCCGATAGCGTCAAATTGATTATGGCCGGTGGCAAACTACCTACCGGCGATGAAGTCCCCCTGGATATCTTGATTCGCCTGGCAGCCGATAGTAATGCCGATATCAGTGGGAAAGCCCGCCAAATGCTATCCGGCACACCGGAAAATAAATTCGTCACCATGCTTTATAGTCATGACCAGGATCCGGCGCTGTATGAAGCGCTGGTCGCGCGCATGGCCGGCAATGAGGGGAAAATCCGGGCTTTCTTCTTTGATCCGGAAATTGCCCAGGCTGCTAAAAAGGCCTGCTTGGAGCGTTGTCCGCATATTTTTGCCCACTTTCTGGCGCGGGCCATCCAGCGTTTTGCCGGCGGTGGCGTGCTGTTTTCGCATATCCTGGCCCGCCCGCAGGATAAGCATTTTGTCATCGAAAAGCTGCTGGAGTTTGATGAAACCGACGAGGCCAATACCTACAAGCCGCGCGAGCTGTCTGATGTCCAAAAAATCTTAGTCAAAAATTTCAATCCCAAAAAAGTCGGGCGCGAGGCCAAGCTGATTTTTGCATCCGGCAAGACGCCGACCGGAGATCGTGTGCCGATTGAAATCATTCTGCAACTGCTGACCGACGAGGACAAGGAAATCCGTAGCCGCGCCGCCATGGCCCTGATGGACTATGAAACCGATGAGCTTACCCAGGTGCTACGCAGCGATTCTACGGATAAAGCCGCTCTGGAAGCCGTCGCTCACTACTCGTCGGAGCCGGCAATCCTGCGGGTGATCTGCACATCCCCAAAAACATCGGATAACACCATTGCCCACATGCTGGACCGTAACTTTTCCGAAACTATTGACGCCATTTTTCATCAAATGGCGCTGGATCCGTTTTTTGACATGTTCCGCCGCACGCTTAAAGACTATCCGGAATGCGCCAACTACGTTTTCTCCAAATTTTACGAGAAGAATCCGGCGCCGCTGGATATTGACGAATGGGTGCAGAAAGGGCGAATGGAGCGGCAGGTTTACATGCTGGCTACAGAGTTAGAAACGATCAAAGATATGGAGCAGCATACGTTTACAATGGCCCAAATCCTGCAGCGCCTGCCTCCTGAAAACATTGCCTCTATTGGCGACATTATTCAGGGTAAGGCCGCCGGCGGTTCGCAAGGCTATAACCGGCTATTTATCAGCCTGCTGGATTTGGAATCTTTACGGGACGTCTGGCCGGAAGAAACCTTCAAAGCGATTATGGCGCAGCTTAACAAAATCAAAAGCACAGCCTTGTTGAAGACATGGGCCATGTTGTTGCCGCATCAGGAATTAACCGGTAAGATCGCGGCTTTTGTCTATGCCTTTTGGACATTGGGACAGTCGTTTGCGGAAGCTAAAGCGCAGCCCAAAGTATTTGTAACTGTGGTGGAGCTTTATCAATTCCTGTGGAATTTGATTCAGGCTTCGCAGTACACCCTGCGCCCCACTTTTTCCTTTGAAGATTTGAAAGCGCTTTTTTTGGGCAGTCGCTCTACGGAATTTGGGGTGATGGAAGAAGAGCAGGTCATGGGTTACTTGATTTCGACCGGCTTTCTGTGCCTGGCCAATGGCACTTTTGCACTTAACTTGCTTCAATATTTTGACGAAACCGATCTGAAGCGCATTACCAAAGGCAAAGAAGCCGTCGAAAAGAAGCAGGAGCTGACCGAGGCCCAGATCGAGCAATTTAAGCGGGAAGTCAAGAAGCTGAATGTCAAACAAAAGGTAGCGCTGGTGTCGCAATCACCACCGGAAATCCTGCGGGTATTGATTCACGAGCCAGAGCCGGAAGTGATCGTCGCCGTGCTCGATTCCGGCAAGGCCACCCACCGCGAGGCGCTGGTGCTGGCGTTGCAAAAGACCAGCACGGCTCAGGTTCTGGCCAAAATTGGCGTGAATAAGGAGTGGACGCAGCGGTATCCCATTAAATTTGCATTGGTCAACAATCCCAACACGCCCGGCGATATCGCCATGGGCATGGTGGTCGATCTGCTGCAGAGTGACCTGATCCGCGTCATCCAAAGCGCCGACATGGCCCCGGGTATCCGCGCGGCAGCGGAGAAACAGTTCCGCCACAAAGTTTCGGAATTGTCCGTCGAAGAGCGCGTCCGGATGGCCGAAAAAGCCTCGCTGGAATTGGTAGAAATCTTTATGGACGATAACAATGCCAAGGTGCATGTGGCCTTGCTGGGCAGCCCCGGTTTGCGCGAAGGCCATGTCATGAAATTCCTCAAGCGCAAGTATACCGACAGCGAAGTCCTGAACGAAATTGCCAACAACTCCAACTGGACCAACAACTACTCCATCCTGCTGGCGCTGGTCAGTCATCCAAACCTGCCCAAACCGCAGGGGGTAAAGCTGATGAAATCCCTCTCGCCGTATGATTTGCGTGATCTGTCCCGCAACCGCGACATTTCCTCTGCGGTACAGGGCGCGGCCATGCAAATGTATATGTCCAAAGGCGGGAAAAAGTAGGCTGTATAAAAAGTAATCATAACAAAAAAACCCGTTGGACAAGCAAAATCCAACGGGTTTTTGTCGTACATGCGCACTATCGAATCTTCTTAAAATGATTAATCAAACCGTTTGTAGACCCATCGTGGGTCGATGCCGGCTCGGCGCTGCTGAGCTCCGGCAAAATGGCTTTGGCTAATACTTTGCCAAGTTCAACACCCCATTGGTCAAAGGAATTGACCTGCCAGATGACGCCTTGCACAAAAATTTTGTGCTCATACAGTGCGATCAGCATTCCCAATGTTTCCGGCGTTAACTTCGGAAATAAAATCGAATTCGTCGGCTTGTTGCCGGGAAAGGTTTTGGCCCGGGCCAGCATCTCAGCCGCTTCGCCGGAAGCGGAGATTTCGGCGCGGGCTTCGGTCTCGGTTTTGCCGCGCATTAAGGCTTCGGTTTGGGCAAAAAAATTGGATAAGAGAATTTTGTGATGCTCGCCCAGCGGATTTTGCGATTTAGCCGGCGCGATAAAGTCACACGGAATCAGCTTAGTGCCCTGATGAATCAATTGATAAAAAGCATGTTGCCCGTTTGTGCCCGGTTCGCCCCAAATGATCGGCCCGGTTTGGTAGTCAATCCAATCGCCGGTTTTGGTCACACCCTTGCCGTTACTCTCCATATCGCCTTGCTGCAGATAGGCGGCAAATCGCGCCAGGTATTGATCATACGGCAGAATAGCTTGGCTGGTCGCCCCAAAAAAATTGTTGTACCAAATACCCAGCAAAGCCATCATCACCGGCATATTCCGCTCGAGCGGGGTCGTTCGAAAATGCTCGTCCATCGCGTGCGCGCCGGCCAACAACTTCTCAAAATTGTCCATGCCGACGGCCAAAGCAATCGAAAGCCCGATGGCCGACCACAACGAATAGCGCCCACCGACCCAATCCCAAAACGCGAACATGTTCGCGGGATCGATGCCAAACTGCCGGACAGCTTTTTCATTCGTCGAAATCGCCACAAAATGTTTGGCGATGGCTGTTTCGTTATTTAAGCGATCCAGCAGCCATTCGCGGGCGGTATAAGCGTTGGTCATCGTTTCCTGGGTGGTAAATGTTTTAGAAGCCACCAGGAACAGCGTTGTTTCGGGATTAAGAATTTTGAGCGTGTCGGCAATATCGGTAGCGTCTACATTAGAAATGAAATGTGTACGCAGCCCGCTGTTACCGTAAGGGGTTAGCGCAATAGTTACCATTTTCGGGCCAAGGTCCGATCCGCCGATGCCAATATTCACCACGTCCAGAATCTGCCGCCCGGTATGCCCCATCCAGCGACCCAGCCGAACCTTGTCACAAAAAGCACGCATCTTAGCCAGCACCGCATTAACATCGGGCATAACATCTTTGCCATCCACATAAATAGGACGATTTGAACGGTTGCGCAGCGCAATGTGCAATACCGCGCGGTCTTCGGTATTGTTAATTTTTTCACCATTAAACATGGCATTAATGTGTGTCGTCAAATCGCTCTGACGCGCCAGATCCGTCAGTAAATTTACCGTCTCTTCAGTAATACGATTTTTGGAAAAATCGAGCAGGAAATCACCCTGACGCAGCGAAAACTTATCGAATCGCCGGGGGTCGTTGGCGAACAAATCGCGCATGTGCAAACCTTTAACAACATCGTAATGCCGCTGCAGCGCCTGCCAGGCCGATAATTGGGTTAATGCGGGCATAAAATCCTCCGGTATCGTATAAAAATAGGTTTAAATAACGTCGTATTTTGCAAGGCCGCTTTGATATTAAAAGCAATCTTTTTGTCTCCTTTTGGATATAGCATATTTTAGGATGATACGCAAGCTAAAAGAAAACAGGCGCAAATTTTGAGCATATCCTCAAGGTTAAAACTGCGAAATGTCGCATGACTTGCCGGAGTCGCGTCGGAAGTTTTGCGGCTCCGGTAAGTTGCGCTGCATTGCCAAAATTAAAATGTTTTTACGCGACGGCGTTTATATTAAATTTGTCAAGTTAGTTGCAAATTTGGCTATTGACGAAAAACGAAACTTAGCGCATATTAATAGCATGTTTTTGACGCATACCACAAACTGGACGCCGACTGAAAAAATCGCGCCCAATATTTAAACCTACCTCCAAAAATCGAGGCTGCCATGAAAAAGAATTTTATTTTTTACTCGCCCAATGTAAGCGAGCCGACCCTGCGCTGGCTGACTCCCACGCGCGAATTCAAAGATTTACATCTGATCGGCCTGGGTCAAAACGATCATGATTATATCCGCAGTCTGGGCGTTTTCGACGACTATTGTCAGGTGCCTAATGCCCAAAATTATTATGATCTGGAAAAAGGCGTGGCCGAAATTTTGGTTCGATATCCGCAAGTGGACGGCTTAATAACGATGCTAGAAAATTTTCAGATTATCGCTGCCCAGTTACGGGAAAAGTTCAATTTGCCCGGAATGCACGTCGATGATATTATGAAGTTCCGCGACAAAACGTACATGAAGAAGATTTTAAAGGAAAAAGGCGTGGCCTGTTCCGATTTTGCCCGGGTTGAATCCGACAGAGACGCTAAAGAATTTATTAAGCAAAATGGCTACCCTTTTATCATTAAACCTGCCCACGGCGCCGGCTGTCGCTCGACCTATCTTATCCATAACGAGCGGGAATATTCGCAGTGTCTGGAAGAAATCCCGTTAGCTCCCGATATGCCGGCTATTATTGAGGAGTTTATCGAAGGTGATGAGGGCGCGTTTGACAGCCTGACTTTAAACGGGCAGGTTAAATTTTATTCGATTGTGCACTACCATCCGACGCCGTTGGAAGCAACCGAAAATCCGTGGATTCAATCTATTTATTTCGTTGATAAAGATGCCTTTACCAATCCGGCTTATTATCCCTTGCGCAAGCTGGGACAGGATACCGTAACCGCACTGGGTCTGGATACATCCATTACGCACATGGAGTGGTTTTATCGCAAAAAAGATAAAAAATTCTATGTTGGAGAAATAGCCGCCCGGCCGGCAGGCGACCCCATGCCGATCCTGCATAATTATGCGTTTGAGATCAATCTTTTCCGCGAAGTCGGCAACTTGATGATCAACAAACGAGTGGATATTAGCCAGGAATGCAAATGGAATGTGGGTTTTGCCGCTTTACGGGCGCAAGGTTCCGGCTTTATTACCGGCATCACCGGTTTGGAGGAAGTGCACCGCCGGGTTGGGCACTTGATTATTGACGAGCACATCCCGGATATGGGCACGCCGCAAAAAACCTACGGCTATCTGGGCGAAGGGCATATTTACTGCCGCGGCAAAAATTATCAGGAAGTGTTTGACGCTTGTAAGTTTATTATCAACACGGTTCGGGTCCAAGCCGAGCCTTAAACATTGTTGTTCCGGAGTAGCAAAATTCATTTTGCGCGTGTCAAACGTGTGTACTGACTTCGTTTACTTGCAAAATGAATTTTGCTACTCCGCCAAAAAAGCGATGCGGGGATTTATGCAGACTACAAAATTGACCGGCATTAAAGTTCTGGTCGTAGAAGATAGCTCAGCCACCGTGCGCATTATTTCAAGGATGTTAGACCGTTGGGGCTGCCAAATCGTTGGCAATACGGACCGAGGTTCAGAAGCCGTTAAATTGGCGCGAGAGTTAAAACCGGACCTGATCCTGCTTGATGTTGGTTTAGCCGATGAAATCGATGGAATCAAAGCCGCGCAGCAGATCCGTACTTTTTCAAAAACACCAATTATTTTTTTAACCGCCAGCCCGGACGAACTACAAGGCCATTTGAAGGATGCGCAAACTTGCTTTAGTAAACAAAATTTTGACTCGCAAAAACTGTCTGAGGCTATCCTGCTGGCGCTTAAAATACCGGCCTGATCCGGAGTGCAAAATTTTAACTTGCGGAAGCCTGAAGTATTCACCACGAAATGCACAAAATACACGAAAGGTTTATGAATTAAAGAGTTGCGTAGCTTAGACAGGGAAAATTTAAAATTTTGACGTTACGCTTTGCAATCCTTTATTTTCGTGTATTTCGAGTATTTCGTGGTTATTTCATGAATGAATAATTCAGCGTAGCAGCAGCAAAAATAAATTTTTACCCACCGGGAAAACAGGATATTATGGAGCGTTTAGAAGTCTTTGCCCAACCGTGGCTGGAGGCCTGGCTGGCGCAACTGAACAGCAATGATGCCTATCGGAAAGCCGCAGCAGCCTGGGAAGACAGCCTGATGCTGGTGATGGAAGCGGATACGAAAGCCGGTATTCCCCTGGATCGCGTGATCTGGTTGGATTTATGGCACGGCCGCTGTCGATCCGGCAACCTGCTTCGGTCGGTGACTGAAAGACCGGCGGTCTACATCATTAGCGCCGAAGTATCCTGTTGGCAGGCTATTTTCGACCGCCGCCTGGACCCGATTTTGGGCTTAATGGGCGGCAAGCTCAAGTTAAAAGCCGGCAATTTGCTCAAATTAGTCCGCTTTAGCTCTGCCGCCAGACAGTTAGTTCTTTCCGCCATCCAGGTGCCCACTTATTTTCCTAATGAAAAAGTCGCTGCTCCTCCCCCGGTCAACCTCCAAACACCGCAAGTTCCAATAGCGCAACCCCATTTCATCACGACCCGCTCCGCCGGCTTACAGCACAACTCGTTTCCCATGCGCCTGTATCACAAAGCCAAACGCCTGGGCATCTGGAATCCGCAGGATATAGACTTCCATCAGGATCGGCTAGACTGGCAAAAACTGGCGCCACTCGAAAAAGAAGTGCTGTTGCATCTTACCACCTTATTTCAGGCCGGGGAGGAATCGGTTACCCTGGATTTGTTGCCGCTTATCCTGACAATTGCCCGTGAACGCCGGCTGGAAGAGGAAATGTATCTGACCACTTTCTTGTGGGAAGAGGCCAAGCATACCGAGTTTTTCCGCCGTTTTATCGACGATGTGGCCGGTGAAACGCAGGATTTGGACCGATTTTATACGCCGAGCTATAACCGTCTTTTTGGCGAAGAACTGCCAAAAGTCATGAATGCACTGTTGACGGATGCTTCACCGGCTGCCCAAATTCGCGCTTCCGTCACTTATAATATGATTGTCGAAGGCATGTTGGCCGAAACCGGCTATCACGCTTATTTTTCGATGCTGGAGCGCAACGGCATCATGCCTGGTTTGCAGCAGGGGATTTATCGGCTTAAGGAAGACGAGTCGCGGCATATCGCCTACGGTCTGTATTTGCTTTCGCGTCTGATCGCCGCAAATCCGGCTTTATGGGAAACGCTGGAACTGCGGATGGGCGAACTACTGGAAGTGGCTCTGACGATTATTAATGAGATTTTCGATTGCTATGATATAATGCCGTTCGGGTTGCAAATTGACCATTTTGTGGATTATGGTCTGGGCCAATTTAAAAGTCGCCTGGCACGGTTAGAAAAAGCCCGCCATCAAACTGCAACGGAAAGCATTTTTTTTGATCAAATAGAAGCTTAGTGCGGATAACGTCCCCGGCACTTTCATATATTGGTATTGGC
>CAYOLL010000120.1:12317-18698 GCA_964404765.1 uncultured Gemmatimonadota bacterium
TACCGTCGTTTTGAAAGCAAGTTACAGTGTTTAAGATATTTTTTTTGGAGACATGGTTGCAGACGTGTAGCACAGATTAGCAATCTGTGCATGTTTGAAGCCCGCACAGATTGCTAATCTGTGCTACAGCGGAATTCAAGCCAAAAACCGCTTCGCAAATTCCACAAACCGCCAGGCATCGGCAAAGCTCGTGGCTAAGCCGACTGAAACCCGCACCGCGCCGATACTCTTCCCGTCAAAACAGCGCCGAAACTGATCGGCATTCATCGAATGCGGCGATTCGTCGAAACATTCGGTGAGTTCGGCCTTCGACAGTCCCAATGCCGTCTCGCTGGCGCCCGGATTGCAGAAGCGGCCCGTCCGCAACGAAATTCCTTCGGCATTGGCCTGCGCCTCCACATCGCGGTAATCAATCGCCTTGCCCTCGGCGTCGTAGAGGTTGATCGTGATCGTCCCGCCGCGCTTTTCGACGCAAGCCGGGCCGTAGAGGAAGACGAGCGGGCGATCATTGGCATGGCGCAGCCCGAGCAGCGTCTCGATCAACCAACCGGCCAGACATTCCACCCGGTCGTGAATCGTCTCGATGCCGATCTGCTCAATAAAATCCAGCCCCATATCGACGGCGGGCAGCGTCAGATAATTGAGTGTGCCGTCCTCGAACGCCGCCGCGCCGGGAGCGTAATAATGCCGATTGACCAGCGCCGACGTGACCGTAATCGTGCCGCCGCCGAACCAGGGGCGCTGCAATTTCTCCAGCGCTTTCCGTTTGGCAATCAACGCGCCGACGCCGGTTGGGTAGCCGAACATTTTGTAGAAGGACATCGAGACAAATTCGGGCTTGCAGACACTCAGGTCAAGGCGGCTGGTCGGGACATAGGCCGCGGCATCCAAAAAGACATCCCAACCGCGCTGCTGCGCCCGTTCGACCCACTCCAGCGGATATTGGACGCCGGAAAAGTTCGACTGGGCCGGAAAGGCAAACAGATTGTGGCCGTCTGGCCTGGCCATTGCCAAAAAGCGATCCACTTCCGCTTCGTCCACGCGCAGCGTCGGCACGATCATGGGGATGTAGAGTGTTTCCGCGCCGCAAGCGCAGTCGAATTCGCGAATGCCCAAAATCGAGTTGTGATTATCCGCCGTCAGCAGATAGCGGTCGCTGCATTGAAACGGATACGACTCGCCCACGATTTTGCACGCGCCGCTGGCATTGGCGGTGAAGATGGCCACATATTCGGTCGGGTCGGCGCGGAAGAAGTCCAGAATATGGCGGCGCGTCTTTTCGACCCATTCGGTCATTGCTTTTGAGGTTGGATTGGATGAGTGTGGATTGCCGAAAACCCCGCCGATCAGCCAATCGGCGTGGCGGCGGATGTGCGATTCGGCGTAGAGGCCGCCGCCGGTATAATCCAGATAGATATGGCCGTGCGCATCCAGGCGGGTGAAGTCGGTTTGGCGCAGTTCGTCCAGGACTTGGGTGCGGGTGAAGGCGGAAAATTTTTCGATAAATTGGCGGTAATCCGCGTCGTATTGGGGGGTTAGATTGAGCATTTGTCAGACCTCGATTTTTGTTGGAATTGCTTCGATTTGCTTATTAAAAGCCACGCCACACAGAACGGCGAAAATATACGCCATCCGCACAGAACGGCGAAAATATACGCCATCCGCGCTAAAAAATCAAAAGAAAAACAGCGATAACTTAAAGCTACGCATCTTCAGCCTACAGTCTAACAGTCTAACAGTCTGAACCTCAACGCCCGCGCTTCATATTCTGCTGTGAAAAAAACGAATCTTCGATTTTCTGGTCAAACTCGCCTTTTTGATAGACAATCTCTGTTTTTTGCCCGCGTTTTTCCGGGTCAGCCGGGAGCATTTCCAAACGGGTCGGCACGAGTCGACCGCCCAAAGGTTTAATATCGGTCAGATTCATGGTTTGGATTAACGTATCGTCTTCGTCAAAAAATTCGATCTTGCGATGTAAATAGTCGGCTTTACTGATCCATAAAAGCACCTTGCCCCACACCACCGGCGCTTCCGGCTTTGGCTTGAGCGCCAGCTTGTAACAGCTTGCTTCGCCAATTTGTTCTTCGCCCTGGAGCGCATGGGTATAATCGCTGACAATGGATGACTGCTTCACCAGGTCATCGTTGGTAAAGTCCGAGCCCATCCAGGACTGCATCATCATGGATGGCGGAATCTTGACCATCCGCTCAATCGAAGGCACCCAATTCCATAAATCGCGGCGGATTTTCAAAAATGCCGAGCCTTTATCGCGGGCCGGACTTGTTATTTGGATGAGCGCCAAACTATCGCCCTTTGCCCAACTTTTAAGAGCAGTTTCCCGGGTCCAGTCGGCCCGAACCACGGTCATGGTCATCTCCACATAGCTGGAATTGCCGCGCATTTTCTGCTCCGACTTGCGAACAATTTCCAATGCATCCTCAGCCATTGCAGTGGTTCCGGCCATCATTAAAAGCATCAACAGGATGTTTAGTTTCATTCGTTTTCCATCTCTCCTTCCACCGAAAATCAACTCATTATTGATACGCTACTTGTTTTGAATCTTCTTGCTCCAACTCGTTTTTTAGCGCCTGATAAACATCTTCGGCAAAACGTTCACGATCCTGCCGGTCATAGCTGGCCGAGTCGATCGGAGGCAGGAAGCGCAGAACAATCGGATGCCGGCGCATCCATAATGAGCCGGTTGGCAAAATTTTGTAGGTGTTTTTAATAACAACCGGCACTACCGGCACACCCGTCTTGATCGGCAGGATAAACAAACCACTTTTCAACGGCTGCAGTTTTCCATTGTGTGTGCGCGTACCTTCCGGAAATGCAACAATGGAGATGCCCTGTGCCAGACAGGACTCGGCCAGCTCCAACTGCTTGATGTCCTTACGCGGATGATGGCGATAGATTTTGATATTGTGCGCCTGCGACATCGCAAAGCCAAAAAATGGAATGTGAAAAAACATGGTTTTAGCCATCGTCCGCAGATTAAACGGAACCTTGCTGACAATCAGCGGCACGTCATAAAAGCTGGCATGATTGGGCATAAAAATGTAGCTCTTATTTGTGTCTAAATGCTCCAAACCTTCCACAGTTACCGGCAGCCTGGCCAGGGCTAATGTAAATAGACCCCAGGGTCTAGCGCCCCACGACATCACCAAATCCCCATTTTTGCCGAACGGAATCAACAAACAGGCCCAAAAACCAAACAAAATCATGGCCAAAGGCGCAACAATCAAATTGAGTAAACTCAACAATGTCAGCAGTAATTTACATACAATGTGTTTAAAATTCATATTGGGGAACCCGCATATCAATTATCAAGACCACCGACTGCCGGTGGAATCGGCAAGCATGGTATGGAGACGAACCTATCCCGTCAATAACTTTCTGTCAAAGGTGGGAAATATGTTGCAATGCCACACCATAATCAACCCGAACAGAACATTCAAGAATCGTCTTGACAAGATTGGTTTGACATGTTATTCTTGCCACACCAATACACTAATGGATGGAGATTGTTATGCCGGAAAAGAAAGTCAAAAAAACACTGAAAGCGAATGATGCCGTGGCAACGGAAGGTTTTGAGCAGATCGAAGCATACTTTAAAGCGATTGGTTTTGATCCACAAAAGGTGTTAGAAGTATTAGAGATTATAAATGCGGATGTTGATGTCCTCAAAACCGACATGGCCGCTTTGAAAAAAGAAATGAATCAACGATTTGAAAAGCTGGAAAAAGGTCAAATTGAACTGCTGAAAATGTTCTTTGCCCACAAAACGGAAATGGAAGGCCGTTTTGACGAGCTGAAGGAAGGCAACCAGCGTATTTTGAATTTGCTGGACAAATTGGTGGTTAAAAATATGCAGGATATGAAACAGGAAGACGTGATGCACACCGCCCGCTTAGACCGCCACGAGGCCGCCCTGGCCGACCATGATGAACGCATTGGCCGCCTGGAAGCGATGATGTGATCTTGGACGGGTCAATGTGCCGACCGTTTCTTTGATGGAATTTGCAAAAAGTAAAGCATCCGAAAAAAGATAGTTTACAGTCCCCCAAAAAGACGAAACCAATACCGTCCGCACCATATTTCTATCCACAATCCGTCCTTCCAACATCACCAGCGCCAATAGATATTGTAATCTCCTCTGAATCGTCCGCTTCAATGGGTGGGCGCTCATAGTCAATAAAATTGCCGAAAGGACTTACATGCTTAACATCCCACAACGAATTGCCGACGAAGTTTCATTTCCCCTGCCATCCGTGCAGAATGTGCTGGCCATGGTCGCCGAGGGTGCCACCGTGCCGTTTATGGCCCGCTATCGCAAAGAGCATACGGGCGGCATGGATGAAATTGTCTTGCGCACGCTAACCGACCGACACACGTATCTGCGGGAATTGGAAGAGCGGAAGATCACTATTCTGACCTCCATCGAAGAGCAGGGCAAGCTGACCGACGAATTGCGCGTCAAAATTGAAGATTGCCTGAACAAAACCGAACTGGAAGATTTGTATCTGCCTTACAAACCCAAAAAGCGCACCCGCGCCACCATTGCCCGCGAAAAAGGCCTGGAGCCGCTGGCCGAGCTCCTCAAAACGCATAATGTGGCCGATGCGCCTTTTGTCGATTTCGCCGCCGAAGCCGCAAAGTTTATCGACCCGGAAAAGGGCGTGACCACCGCCGAGGAAGCCTTGCAAGGCGCGTCCGATATCCTGGCCGAAGAAACTGCGGACAAAGCCGAGCTGCGGGCCTGGCTGCGTCAATACTTTATCCAAGAAGGCTTTTTTATCTCCGGCATTAAGGACGAGTTTGCCGTGGGCACGACCAAGTATGAAATGTATCGCGACTATCGTGTACGCGTCAAAGACATCAACGCCCACAACATGCTGGCGCTGCGGCGCGGCGAAAACGAGGGTGTCGTCTGGTTTGATCTGGAATTTAGCGAAGAACACGTGCTGGATTATCTGACCCGGCATGAGGTTCGGGCAATTGCCGCCAATCTGCGCGGGCTCTATGCCGCTATGCTCGACGACAGTTTCAGCCGGCTGATGAAGCATTCACTCATCGGCGAAGTGCGCGGGGAGCGGAAAGAGCAGGCCGACCTGGCTTCGATTCTGACATTTGAGACCAATTTGCGACAACTGCTGCTGGCCAGTCCGGCCGGAATGCGGCCTACGCTGGGCATGGATCCGGGTTTCCGCAGCGGCTGCAAAGCCGCAGTGCTGGATCGCACCGGCAAGATGATCGAATATCACACGATTTATCCGCATTCTGGTGATGCCCGGCGAAACGACGCCCGCCAGATTGTGCAAACCCTCATCCGCAAGCATGGCATTGAGTTGATTGCCATCGGTAACGGCACAGCCGGTCGCGAAACGGATCAGTTTGTAAGCGAGGCCATCGAAGAATTGACCAATAGCAGCTCTGCCCCGGCAGCGCCGCCCGCCTTGGCAGAAGAAAATCGGCCTGTCAAAGTGACTGTAAACGAGTCAGGCGCGTCCATCTATTCGGCCAGTGATGTGGCGATTGAGGAATTTCCCGATTTGGATGTCACGGTGCGCGGCGCGGTCAGTATTGGCCGGCGGCTGCAAGATCCGCTGGCCGAATTGGTCAAGCTTGATCCGAAATCCATTGGCGTGGGCCAATATCAGCATGACGTGGATCAAGCGCTGCTCAAAAAGAAGCTGGAAGAAACGGTCGAAAGCGCCGTGAACTTTGTCGGCGTGGATGTCAATCTGGCCTCAAAAGAGTTGCTGAGTTATGTATCCGGCCTGACCACAACCGTCGCCAAAAATATCGTGGCTTACCGCAACGAGCACGGGGCTTTTCGCAACCGCCGGCAATTGCTGGAAGTGGCGCGCCTCGGCCCCAAGTCGTTTGAGCAAGCCGCCGGTTTTTTACGGATTCGCGGCAGCGAAAACCCGCTGGATAATTCGGCGGTTCACCCGGAGCGCTACGACCTGGTGGCCCAAATCGCCGCCGATTTAAACGTGCCGCTGGAGCAGATCACCCGCGTCCCGGACAAGGTAAAAACCATCGACATCAAAAAGTATCTTTCCGACAGCGTGGGTGAGCCGACCCTGTTAGATATTGTGGCCGAGTTGCAAAAGCCGGGCCGCGATCCGCGCGCGGAGTTTAAATACGCCGTGTTTAAGGAAGGCGTGAACGAAATGAAGGATTTGCAGACGGGCATGATTTTGGAAGGCACCGTCACCAACGTGGCCAATTTTGGCGCATTTGTAGATATCGGTGTGCATCAGGACGGGCTGGTGCATGTGTCGGAACTGGCCCACCGCTTTGTCAAAACGCCAATGGATGTGGTGAAAGTAGGCGACGTGGTCAAAGTCAAAGTGCTGGCTGTTGATGAGAAAT
>CAYOLL010000121.1:0-18468 GCA_964404765.1 uncultured Gemmatimonadota bacterium
CGCTGCGTCTCCTGTCGGGTTAAAATGTGAGCGGACTGGGTGCGATGCGCTTCGGCTAAGGTGGTAAAGGCTTTCATGATTTGGGTCCTGTTTGTATCCATTACGGGCTCCTTCACAAATTTTCCAGGTAAGGTTGACATTTTCAGTCTGCAATATCAACCGATATAAAACGAATGTCAAGTGGCAATTCGAGTTTTACGGCCAGTTACACAAACCACCCCGACAACTGCAAAAAGCATCGTTCCTCGGCCTCCGGCTGATCGAATGGTTGCCACCGGTCTTGGCCACGATAAGAACTTTCATGGCAGGATGTGCTCCACTTTGATCTGTAAATCGGTTTCCAAACGGCGGGCCAGCAGCGAGCGATGGCAAGCGTCCGGCTCTCGTTCCACACAAAATAAAACGGCTTTGCCGCCATCGGCCTCCAGGCTGTCCACAAAGGCGCGGGCGTCAAAATGGCTGAGGCAGGCGGTTTCGTAGGCGGCGATGAAGGCAGGTCCAAGTTGGGTGCGGTCGCGCTTGGCGGTTTTGTCCAGTTTATCAGCCGCCTTTTGCTGGTCGCGGACGGCGTTGTCCGGCGCTAAATCCTTGCGGTGAATGTAGCGAATGCCCATTTCCACCAGCTTGTTTTGCAGATAAGCGCTGTTGACAAAGGCGTACTTGGCCCCACGCATTCCGCGCCGAAAGCGAATGTCGCAAAAAACGGTCACGCCATTTTTCCGCAACGCCTCGTAAAAACCGGCCTCGTCAAAGCCATAGACGCCGATGGTCATAGTTTGTGGGTTCATGGTTCACAGTTCACGGTTCACGGTTGCGGTATTTTTTAACGGAAGTGAAGGTTGTCTCAAATAGGTTTTCCTGATTGCCGGTGAGCAATTTCATCACGTCGGCCTGGCTTTTTAACTCGCCGGTTTCGTCAATGTGTTGGACGTTGATGCTTTCGCTGCCCAATGTCTGGCCGATCAACTTACTGCGGTGGCAGGTTTCCGGCTTTAGCTCGGCGCACATCAGGACGATGCGGTAATTCTTCTGCAGCGCCACTTTGAGCCGGTCAATCCCGGCACGGTAAAAATCGGCCTGCTCCAATTTGGCGTAATCCACATGGTCGCCGGTAAAATATTCGGCCTGTTTGGGTTTGCCGCCCAATTGGTCGCCCATGAATATGTAGCCGACTTGCCCATTTTTCAATTGCTCGGCCAAATCGGCTTTGGAAAATTCCGTGTTATAGCCGGAATAGGGCGCGGAACGCACGTCCACCACGTAGTCAACATGATAACGACGCAACAAGGCGATAAAGTCGGTCATGTTGCGGTTGCCGTAGCCGATGGTATAGATGATGTTTGAGGATATAACTGAAGTCATGTTCAGGCTACCGAATAATATCGGCCTGCGAAGGCCGGAAGTCGTCAAAGCCAAGGACCGTTTTAACGCTCTTTCTATCAAGGTCGTTTGTCCATAAAATGATCATCTGCTGCAACTTCAAAGTAGCGTATAGGGCGCGAAAAATCAAGGACGGACTTCGTAGTCCAAAAAAATCTGCCCATGCAAAAGAATGTTGACAGCGACAAGATTTTGGGTCATATTTGCAATGCCGATTATCAACAACCATTTTTAACCAGAACAACAAAAGGATGTGCCTGTGTCTTATTGCTTTGTGCCGGATCTGTTAAAAGAAATAACGCTGCCACCCAAAGGAACGTTAAGCCAAACTGTATATGCCGATGATACGGTCAAGGTTGTGCTTTTTGGATTCGCAGCAGGTGAAGAGTTGTCCGAGCATACAGCAAGTATGCCGGCAAGTATCCAAATTCTCAGCGGGCTGGCCACCATTAGCTTGCAAACAACTACTTATGAAGCTTGCCCCGGAACTTGGGTGCACATGCAACCGCGTATACCGCACAGTATTAAAGCCAAGACGGCGGTTTATATGCTGCTAACGCTTTTTAAAGCCGGAAAGACTAACGAGTAACTATGCGAATTGTTTATTTCATCTCGGTATTTCTGCATATAGTTTCGGCAACAGTTTGGGTAGGCGGAATGCTGTTTCTGGCCCTGGTGATTGTGCCAATTATTCGTAAGCCGGAATTTAAACCCAGCGCAGGTCTATTGTTACGCGTGATGGGTTTAAACTTTCGCTTTTGGAGCTGGGTTTGTTTAGTTGCATTCTTTATTACCGGTGTTTATAATCTGTCTTATCGTTTTAATAGTTGGACGGCGCTAATAGACGCGAATACCTGGCAAGGCATTTTTGGTCAGACTTTGGCCATTAAATTAATTCTTTTTGGCTTTATCCTAAGTTTGAGCGCCTGGCATGATTTTTACATTGGCCCCAGAGCCGTCCAGCTCTTACAGGAGCAGCCCGATTCCGCGGCAGCGATGCAGATCCGCCGTCAGGCCAGTTGGCTTGGGAGAGTCAACTTGCTGCTGGGTTTGATCATGGTTATGCTGGGAACTTTTTTGGTGCGCGGTCTGCCCTGGTCTTAATTTATGGTAGCAAACTTTTTTGCATTGCTAAAAGTCTACTTCATTCGTTTCATTATTAAGATGCCGCGGCAGCTTTGGATATTGCCCGGCCTGATTGCGCTGCCTGCGTTTTCACAAGCCGAGAGTCCGATTTATAATAGTCCGCCGTTTCGAATCACCGCTGCCGGGCGTATTTCCGATGCCCAAATTCGTTCCATTGAACATGCCTTGCAACAGGCTCGAAAAAACATATCCGTTGCCTGGAAATGGCAGCCGGTCGGTCTAATTAGCATCACTGTCTATGCCGAGACATGGCAGTATTGTCAGGAAACCGGACAACCATGGTGGCTGGGCGGCGTTTATCAAAATGGACGGATATACTTGCAAGCGCCTCACATCTTGGAAGCGCGGGGTATTCTGACGGAAATTGTGACCCACGAATATGCGCATGTGCTCATTGAACAGGAAAGCGCCAACCGTTGCCCGCGCTGGTTAAATGAAGGCCTGGCTGTTTATCTGGCCCGTACGTCCGTCACCAAGCCGGATACTTTGTTTGATTCGGACATACTGGCGCAGCGTTTTGCCCGTCAAACCACGCAGGAAAGCTTAGCCGCAGCCTATTCCGCAGCCCATTACTATGCCGCAGAACTTATCAATCGGCATGGAAAAACAGTCCTGCAAAATTGGTTTCAGCGACTCAAAAAGGGCCAACTGTTTTCTGAGTCCTTTAAAGAAAGCTTTGGCAATGATCTTCATAAGGCGCTCGATTCAATCCGGCAAGAGTTTACGCAGCAACAAAACAAAGCCCAACCGAAAAAAAGCCGTGAGAAATAAAAAGGCCGATCTCCCATTTGGAAATCGGCCTTCGATATTTCGTAGTATGGTAAACCGTAAATGTAGCGCGAATCGCCTTATTCGCGCGTGTGCGATTTAGCAAAGCGCTCTACAACAGTTATCTATTCATTTATGCTAATCTCCCAGACAAATTCCCAAATCACGGCAAGTTAAAATCATGTCGCTGTCTAAGGGCACGGTCTTCATGCGGTTCGTGACCTGGGTAAAGGGCACATAGCGCACCAGCGGCGGATCCAGGGCTACCATCACGCCGCGCTTACCCTGCTCGATGGCCCGCACAGCAGCGGCGCCAAAGCGCAGCGAAATACAGCGATCAAATGTAGTGGGGCTACCGCCACGCAGCAGATGTCCTAAAACGACGGTGCGCGTTTCACGCCCGGTCAGCTCCTGCAATTGTTTGGCCACCATTTCTCCGGCCCCGCCCAATTTTTCGGCCCGGCCGGCTTCCTTGCCAACGACCGAATACGTGCCGCCATACGGCTTGGCCCCTTCCGCCACAACCACAATGCCGTAGCGCTTACCTTCCGATTGTTTTTGCTTAATTTTGGCGGCAACGGTTTCGATATGATAGGGGATTTCGGGGATCAAAACAACGTCTGCGCTGCTGGCAATGCCGCTTTCGACCGCAATCCAACCGGCATAGCGACCCATCACTTCGACGACCATAATACGCCGATGGGACTCGGCAGTTGAGTGCAAACGGTCAATGCACTCTGTTGCAAACGAAACCGCGGTATCAAAACCGAAGGTAATGACGGTTTTATCCAGATCATTGTCAATTGTCTTAGGAACGCCAATCATCCACATGCCTTTTTTGGCCAAATGATTCGCCAATGTCAAAGAACCGTCCCCGCCAATCGAAATAACGGCATCAATCTCATTTTTTTTAAACCCGGCAATAATCTCGTCCGTGCGATCTTTTTCGTAAATATTGCCATTCTCATCTTTCGTCGGGTATTTCATCGGATTGCCGCGATTCGTGGTGCCCAAGATGGTGCCACCCAAATGGGTGATGTTGCGAACCACATCCTTGGTCAGCGGAAAAACACCACCTTCGGGATACTGTTCTTCCAGAAAAATGCCGTTAAAACCATCGCGAATACCAAGGCATTCCCAGCCGCGATTAATGGCCGAATAAACTGCGGCTTTGATAACCGCATTCAACCCCGGCGCATCGCCCCCGCCCGTGCTGATTGCAATCCGCCGAATCTGCATTTTTGACTTTGAGCGCGTCGCCGCCATTCCATCCTCCTCAATATTTGGTTTACATGATGTTTTTTTTTGAGTATCAAACAACAGCTAATATCATAGCCCAAAATTTAGCGTATGTCAAGCAGGATAGCATAATAAGTTACGTTATCTGCATACAATTTCAGGGCGTAACGGTCAAAATGCCTGTTTTACGTTTAAAGGGAATTGACAAATAGCGCTCAAATTCGCCGGCAGAGGGTGGCGCAATCTGTTCTAACATGCGTTGCGGCACATCATTGCGCGCTATGCGGATATAGGGGAAAATCTTGTAGGCGCCGATTTGTAAATCGGCCGGACGGCGATCAAAAATTGCGGGGAGTACACGCCCATCCGTATTTATCCACCAGGTAACCATTTCTTCGGTATAATTTATTATTCGTATATTATCGTCTGGCTGAAAACGGTGCAAATAGACGACACCCATCAAATAATTTGAAGTGCGCGGAAATGTTATTTGGACAGAATCCTTAACCGCTTTTAGATGCACAAGAACCTGAATAAATCCGGTTGTTGTCCGACTGACCTCGGCTGGAATCACCTCAACATCGACCGATAATAAAGACTGCATTTTTAGAACGTTTTTTAGCAATCCGTCCTCACCCAACCCGCCGACTGACGGGGCAAACTCGCCCTGTCGCACAATCAACGAAGTGCCTGTTAATGTATAATTATCAACATAGCTGTAGAGCTTAAACACGGCATCCAACCCACCACACGGCTGACTGGATGGGCTCGGAATTGTCAGTGAAAAAGCGCCTGCTGAACTGGTTCGCGTGCCGATTTCAAAACCTTCCAGCCAAATATAAGCGCCATCAGGTGAAGCCGCGCCCTGCAAATCTACTTTACCCTGTACAGTTAGTCGTGAGGGCGAAATTTCATCGCTATCAAATGGGTTGCTTGTGCAACTCGCATTTATTATCAGGATGACAACAAGCAGCTGTCTTGACATTTCGAAAGCCTTGAATTTCTAGTTTTGACCTTTAATATTGCGTACCAAAAGTTACATAGTAGCGTCGATCCCGCAAGGCAAATCCTTGCAATATTGTCGAATCATCCAGCAGGTTGCGCAGGCTTAAATTGGCAAAAAACTTGACTTTTTGCCACTCCATTTGCTTACTAAGATGCACGTCCACATCGCTATAGCCCGGCAGGGTCACCTCGGAGCGTCGCGTCGTGCCGGCATAAGGCCGAATCAAACCGATTTGATCGCCCTCGCGATAGCCGTAAATTTCGAGCGTATATCCTGCGTGATTAATCGTTAGATCCAGCGTCAGCTTTTGAGACGATTTATACGGGAAAGCCGCCTTGTCGGAAATAAAGTATTGCGAATAGCCGCTGGAAAGCGCCAGTTTCTTTTTAAGAAAGTAAAGACTTAACTTGGACTCCAGACCGGAAATCCGTGCGGTATGCACATTGTCATACAAGGCTATCGGGCTGCCGGGCGCATAAAAAACCCGGAATTTGTTATCATAATGATTTTGAAAAAATGTTTCCGAAAACTGCAGGCCGTAAACCAGCGGATGCTCCGGCGTATCTTTGGTGACGGCGCCGCTCAATTCGAGGCCCGTATTTTTTTCCGGATTAAGGCTAGGCGTATTGGCAGGATTGAGCGGATCGTCGGGCTGACTGACTTGCTGAAATAAGGACGGAAATTTGACATTGCTGCCAAAAGTCATGTAGCCGGAAAATTGCAGTGGATTCTTCAAACCGGACAAAAATGCGGCAAATTTGTAGGTTGCCTGATTCCAGTCGTTTTTACCAAACTCCCCGACAGAATGATCGTCATTGCGAAAAACCGTGTTATCCTGTCTATCTTTAACATGATCGTATCGAACACTCAAGTCAAAATCTAAGGTGTTAAGAATCTTCGATCCGGTAGGCGCGTGCAGTTTGGCAATTCCAACCAGCCCATGATGGCGACGAGATAAATCCGCCGAAATTAAGCCGTTGTTGCTGTTAAAAAAACTGTTTTCGTCCTTAAAATCCAGTGTCGCGTTTTCGAACTGATAGGCCACCAAAAAATCGAGCGCTTCCTGCATTTTAAAGCATTTTTCCAACCGCAACTGACGCGCATGCTCTTTGATATCCCGCAGTTTTTGCTTATCCACGGCCAGCACACGTTGCGTCTCATCCAACCTATGAAACGCCCCGGAAAGCGTCAGAGCGTGGACACCGGCGATTTGACCTTCAAAACGCAGCGTGACAACCTGATTCAGGTTGTCAGTATATTCGCGGTGAGGATTATTATCGTAATTTGTATCGTTGCGGATATAGGAAGCGCTTAATATATTTTGCTGATCGTGGCCAAAGCGATACTGTAACCCGGCCAAATGGTTTTCCTGAGCGTTAATGAGGTTGCGATCGGTCTTATCCGCCTGACCGTCCGAACTTGCAAATATCCGCTCGGACGCGCTTTTTTTGAGACTATAAGTGGCGTGAAGCCCGCCGGTTTGCTGATAAAATTTTAAGCCCCAGGCTCCGGAATTGTAAGTGCCAAAACGCTGGCTAAAGCGCACATGGTAATCCTGCTCAAGCTTCGGCACTATGTTGACCACCCCGGAAAAAGCTTCCGCCCCATACAGCGCCGTATTGCCGCCCTTGATGATTTCAAAGCGCTCCATATCCTCAACATCGACTAACGACATATCAAAAATATTATCGTAAGTGCTGTTCATTTTAACACCGTCGTACAGCACAACAATTTCATCCGGGTTGCCGCCGCGAATCGACAATGTCTTTCGGCCGCTTAAATTCTCGTTCACCTGTACGCTATGGTCGGTGCGCAGCAAATCGCCGGCGTCAACATAACCCTTGCCCTCAAACTGCTGCGAAGCAATGATCGAAACCGTTTGCGGCAAATCCTTTCGTATCATGACTTGAGCGGTGGCTGCGCCACGAATCTCAATGGTCGGCAACGGAATCATGCGCGGTTGCAAATAGACAGTGCTGTTTTTCCGCAGATTTTTTAGAGAGATTTCGTAGGGATGGTAGGAAACGTGCTGAAAAACGACACGCATATCATCGGTAGTATCGGGAATTACTAGCGAATAACGACCGACCGCGCCGCTGCTGGTTGCCAAAGCCGTACCCTTAATAAAAATCGTGACGTAGGCAATTTCGGCATGGCTGTTAACATCCCGAATCTTACCCGTCAGCGTAACGGATTGGGCAAATCCGGTAATGGCGCTCCCCAAAACCAGCAGGCAGGCGATTAATCGGGTCATTAAACGCTTTCCTTATCGTTATTCGTTTACACATTTGCAAAGCGATGCACGACCGCAGCTTGGCCAACACCTTTCAGCATGACGGATTTTTTTTCGCCCTGATACCCTTTTGAGGCCAGCGCCGGCATAACCGTAGCGGTCTGATAGACCTGATCCGTCAGCCAGATTTCGTCGGACTTGGCCAGATGCTGGACACGGGCAGCAATGTTGATTGCCTGGCCAAAATAATCCAGCCGCTCGTCGGCGTTGACGGCCAGCGACGGGCCTTCGTGCAGACCAATTTTCAGACCTATCTCGTAGCCCTGCGGCTTGATGCGCTCATTCAGCGCTTTGATCTCCTGCATCATGTCAATAGCGGCCAAAACACCCTCCAATGGGGTGGAAAACGTAGCCATAATGGCATCGCCCATGGTCTTGACTATTGCCCCTGAATGTGCGCGTACGGCCTTTATCAGCAGCTTAAAATGCTCCTGAATGATGTTATAGGCAAATACGTCGCCGGTGCGATCATACAAGTCGGTCGAGCCACGCAAATCTGTAAACAAAATGGTCAAACTATGGATGTTCAATTTAAGGTTCGGGTTAAGCGTCTGAACGCGATACAACTCACGAAAGCTTTGTTGGTTCAGCAGCATTTTGGCCGAGAGAAAAGGGTTGAATTTAGTGTAATATTCCACGTATTCTTTGCGCATACTGCAAGCGAATTCGCAGTCAGAAGGCATGGGGATTAGCGCCATGCCGACACGCTCATGATTCAAATTTCGGATGTTAATGCGCGCCGTGCCAGGCGCAACGGAGATAATTTGCGGACTAAAGCTGTGGTCCAGCAAATTCACGTCCATGGATGCGGCGGCCGTCGCATCGGGGCTTAACATAAGCGTGGCATGCCGTTCCGCGCTGAAAACGCGATAGGGTGTGTTTTCAACAGCCGTAAACTCAAGGACACCTGTTTGATCGGCCAAAATCGAAATAAAATGAGCGCTCTCCGACCCGACCTGCTCAAGAAAATTCTTTCCGGCTAAGCTACGTGTAAAAAAAGACCGCCGATAACTGTCGAGATCGGCAAACGGGTCAAGCTGTAGTTTTTGGATACTCGGATTGATCGTAAAGGAAATTTCTATTCGATCATCCAGCGCGCTTTTAAAGTTGACCGCGCAAGCCGAGCAATAAAAATGTTCCTGCTGAACGTCGTTAATGCCGCCGTGACTGTCGGCAATGCCGCCGCAATACATGCACAGCATGTTCCAGTTAAAATCAAAGATGCCAACTTTTGCCGCATGAATAAACAGGTCGATCATCTGCTGCTGCGGCAGGCCGTAAAATTCAGCAAAACCAAGCGGATTCATCCGATACAAATCCATCTCGTTTAAACCGCCAATAATCTCGCCAAAACGTTGCAAGGTCTCAGCCTCGATATTGGGATAAGCCGCTAATGTTGCTAATTTTTGTTGTAGTGCTTCATGGTTCATGGAATGCTCCGGTCAAAGATATAATGGGCTGCAAAAATTTGAGCTATAGTATAAATTACGTTTGACCCGACGTACGTCAAGTCATTAATTAAGGATCGTGTACCAAATAAGGAGACACTGTTCACCCACCTTACCCGATTTTACAGGGGTGCGTTATGCCGAACTCTGGTAATTGCTCAAAAAGTGATGGTAGACCGAACCTTGCAAAGGCTTCAGTGCACGCTTTCACAAGCTTTGCAGTAAAGCCTTCGCAAGGTTGCCCACAGTTTTTGAGCAATTACGAATTTTGTAGCCAATTTCAAACAATTTGGTACGCGAGAGTGAGGCTAAGGGTTGAAAACAAACCCTTAGGGTTAGCGGCTTGAAACTTTTAACTTTTCACTCGTAACTACAAACTAATCCAGCGTATGCGTCACTAGGCCATCCCGCAGTTTTGGTTCGAACCAGGTGGATTTGGGCGGCATGATCTGCCCGGCATCGGCTACGCGGAACAGGTCGTCCATCGAAGTCGGGTGCATCGAAAAAGCGACCGCAAAGCCATCGCTGTCCACACGCTTTTCCAGCTCCTTCAGACCGCGAATGCCGCCCACAAAATCAATGCGCTTGTCCTTACGCGGGTCTTGAATGCCCAGAATCGGATCAAGCAGGTTTTTTTGCATGATCTGCACGTCCAGGCTGTCGATAGGATCGGCATCATTGTACGTGCCGGGTTTGGCCGTCAACTTGTGCCATTTCTTGTCTAAGTACATGCCAAAGGTGTGCTTACCTTCGGGCCGATAAGGCGCAGTCGGTGCGGTTTCGACCGTAAATTTTTCCTGCACTTTGGCCAGGAACTGCTCGCGCGACAGGCCGTGCAAATCCTTGACAAGACGGTTGTAATCAAAAATATGCAATTGATTATGCGGGAAAATGACGGCCATGAAAAAATTGCAGGCATCTTGCGGCGTGAACTTGGGGTTACGCTGACGGCGCATTTTGCGCACATTGCAAGCCGATGCGCTGCGATGATGACCGTCGGCGACGTACAGAGCCGGTATTTCGGCAAACTTTGCTTTTAGCTGCGCGATCACGGCCTCGTCGTCCACGACCCACAGCCGGTGGCGAATCTTGTCATGGGCGGTCAAATCATTTTCCGGCGTACGCTTAATCCAGTCATTGACAATGGAGTCGATGTCCGGGCGGGCTTTGTAGGCCAGAAAAACCGGGCCGCTCTGGGCGTTGGTCTCGTCAATATGACGAGTGCGGTCCTGCTCTTTGTCGGCGCGGGTCAGTTCATGCTTTTTGATCAACCCGGCCTCGTATTCATCCACCGCCACGGTGGCGACTAAACCGACCTGAACAATGTCGCCCATGGTTTGCTCGTAAAAGTAAAAGCGCGATTGTGGATCATGAGCCAGCACACCGTTTTTAATGAAATTTTGCAGATTTTCCGCGCCTTTGGCGTAGACGGCGTCGGCATGGATATCGGTATCGGGCGGCAGGTCGATTTCCGGCTTGCCCACATGATAAAAGCTGTGCGGATTGCCTTCAGCCAGCGCTTTGGCCTCATCCGATGACAGCACATCATAAGGTAATGATGCGACTTGTGACGCTAAATCCCGGCGAGGCCGAAGCCCCTTAAATGGTCTAATAAGTGACATGTGAATACCTTTTGTTGAGAGTTTAAGGTGTTGTAATTTAAGCACAACGTAAATGACGGATAGTTTTTCTTTAACAACCCCGCCACAAAAATAGAAGATGGTGAAACCTTGCGAAGGCTTTATTTGAAGTCCTCATGCTTTGTGGGCTGAAGCCTTTGCAAGGTTGGATTTCCACAAACCTGTTCCATGAGCCAACATAACTCAACGATAAACCGTCCCGTTTTGAAGAGATAACTTTGACAACAGACGCTTAACTTTTTACACACGCATAACTTGGCGCAATATAAGCTTTTCTGAACGGATTGACAACTAAAAATATTACCGCTTCGGTGGCGATAAAAATATACGCATGAAGTGGGTGTATATTTTCGTGTGTCATCATTTTTTCGTTGTTTTTAATGTGCATTGTAATTAGTTTTCAGCATATCATAATAAAATATTGCGGAACGCCTCATATTTTACGGTTCTGCCCCATTTCCGAGGATTTTTGTGAATGAAGAATCTGATCCCAAGTTTTATTGTCGAACGTTTTCAAAAGCAGCAGTCAAGTGGCGGACTTCAGGCTATTGTTATGTTTGTTGACATGTCCGGCTTTACCAATATGACCGAAACGCTGATGAAAGGTGGTGACGAGGGCGCAGAAATTCTCTCCGACATTCTCAACAGAATTTTTACCAGCACCGAAAATGAAATCTATGCGCGCGGCGGTTTAATTTCGACCTATGCCGGCGATGCCTTTACGACAATTTTCCCGATTCACGATGACACAGAATCCGTTACCATTAAAGGTCTGTGGTGCGCCCGGCGAATTCAAGAAATTTTTGAAAAGCAGCGCGTTCAACAAACGCGCTTCGGCGATTTTGAGCTGAATGCCAAAATTGGTCTGGCCTGCGGCCCGGTGGAGTGGGCTATCGTCGGCGCCGAGCAAAAGGCGTATTTTTTCAGCGGCGACGCTATTCACCGCAGCGCCCTGGCCGAAGGCCAAGCAAAAATCGGTGAAATTGTGTGCGATCCGACCCTCTATCGGCATCTCAAAGCAACGCAGGCGACTTTTCATGACTTGGGTGATGGAATGGTGCATTTAGCAGAACTTTACGCGACAGACAACCCGGTTTTGAAACCGCGTCACGAAGTCAGCCGGGAGATATTTGCGCATTTTTTACCGGAAAGCGTCCTTAATTTCAGTCTGGTCGGCGAGTTCCGGAATGCGGTGTCAATTTTCATTTCATTTAGTAACCTGACGACTTTACAGGATATAAATCAGTTTGTCTCGATTGTATTGCAGAGCTGCGCTAAGTTTGGCGGGTACTTTAATAAAATTGATTACGGTGACAAAGGCTGGGTTATTCTCTGCATTTTTGGCGCGCCGGTGGCCTATGAAAAAAACGTGGAACGCGCATTAAACTATATTTTGGCTTTAAAAGAAACGGTTAGCGAATCCTTGGCGTTGCGCAAAGTTGTGTTAAAAGTCGGGATTTCCTACGGTGTGGTTTATGCCGGCATTGTCGGCGGGGAGCGGCGTGGCGAATATACGGTTTTGGGCGATGTCGTCAATCTGGCGGCACGCTTTATGGCTGCAGCCGGACCGAATCAAATCTGGGTGTCGGATACTGTTTTTAAGATGACCAACAGCGAGTATGAATATGGTTTGGCCGGCAAATTTTTGTTCAAAGGCAAAAGCGCTAAAACTACAGTCTATACGTTGATTGCAAAAAAAGAAAACCGCGTCCGCACCTATAGCAATCAATTAATCGGGCATAAAGCCGAAGTTGATCTTGTTCAGAATATTTTTGAGGCTTGCGTCAATCACAACGAGGCTCATGCCCAGTTGATTTATGTGTATGGCGAACCCGGCGTCGGCAAATCCCGTTTTGTTTACGAGATTGCGCGCAGCCGCAAAAATTTTTACTGGGCGGAATTACCTTGTGATGGGATACTGCAAAAATCCTTTAACCCGTTTGCGCATTTCTTTTCGCTGTATTTCAAAAAAAATACTGCTTCCGACCCAATTGAAAATCACAATCAGTTTAATCATCTTTACGATTATTTAGTCAGCGTAACGACCGATGTGGAAATTCAAGCCGAGTTGATCCGCTTAAAGTCAATTATGGCCGGCTTTCTGGGATTTCATGAGCCCGGCTCACTCTATGAGCAACTGGATCCGAAACTGCGTTATGAGAACCTGCTTTATGCTTTTAAAGAGTTTTTTAAAGCGCTATGTACACAAAGCCCGGTCGTGCTACATGTAGAAGATTTGCAATGGCTTGATCCGGATTCGCGCCGGGCTTTTGAAATCATTGGGCGCAATATTGAAAACTTTCCGATTGTCGTTTTATGCGAATCGCGTTATTATGATGATCGTACTCTGCCGGCACTGCCAATCAGCCTGCCCGCGACCAGCATCGATCTGAATGTTTTGGCTGATGATGAAGTCGTGCAAATGGCCGAGGCTCAGTTAGGTGGAAAAATCAGTCCGAGTTTAGCCAAGACCTTGATTGAAAAAACGCTTGGCAATCCATTTTTTGTCGAACAGACCATCGTGTTTTTTAATGAGGCCTGCGTTATTGAGTATCAGTTTAACGAAGCCGGGCAAATCGTTTGGGATCGAAAAAGCGACGACGATGTTCTGCCGGCCACCATTACCGATCTTTTGATTGCGCGCGTCGATCGTCTGTCCGAAGGCTTGAAGCAGATGGTGCAGACGGCGGCGGTGATCGGGCGTGAATTTGATGTGCTATTGTTGTGTTCAGTCTTGGAGCGCGTGGATTCACATCTTATTTCAGATAATATTCAGCAGGACCTTAAGACCGGCGAGCACGAAAAAATCTGGGAATTGATGAGCGAGCTACGCGCCATTTTTTCGCATTCGCTGTTGCAGGATGCGGTTTATCGGATGCAGCTTAAGCAGAAGCGGCGGGATTTGCACTTTATTGTAGCTGAGCGCTTACACCAGCTTTTTGCCGACCGAAAGGACATCTACGCCGATCTGGCTTTTCATTACGAAAAAGCGGAGATTGAAGACAAGACCATCGAATATTTGAAGAAGGCTGCCGATTATGCGAAGGAGCGGTATGAGAATGAGCGGGCGGTAGAGTTATATACCAAGCTACTCGGGTTTTTGCTGCCGGCTGCAGGACTCGACCCGACGCTGCCGAATCCTTTGCAAACTAAACCCACTGAGGCAAGCAGACCTACTTATGAATTGATTTTGACAGCACTGGTTGAAAAAGGAGAAATTCTACGGCGTATTGGCGGATCCGATGCGGCGATTGAAGCTTACAATTTGGCCTTAGCTTTTGCAGAGTCACTGGATGACGTTAATCAAAAAGGGATTATTACTACATTTTTAGGTCTTACTTTTTATTCAAAAGGTGATTTTGATCAGGCTCTACTTAAGTTTCAGACCAGATTAAGTGGCAGTGAGGCGGTAAACGACCTCAATGGTATTGCCACTGCGATTGGCTCCATCGGTATTATTCATACAGCGCGCGGACAGTTTGACGCTGCTATGACCTGTTTTGAGAAAAAATTGAGTTTAAGTAAAGAGCTCGGTCTAGAAAAAGAGATTGCTAAGGCGCTCGGTTATCTTGGAATTGTCTGCCGCTTTACGGGTAACCAACAAAAAGCATTGGAATATTATGATCAGCAGCTTGAAATTTGTCAACGACTTGACGACAAGCAGGAAATTGCAAATATTAATGTTAATAAAGGCACAGTGTTGCTGGAATCAGGTCAATTAGAGGCGGCTTTGGCCTGCCACGAAGCTGCGCTTAAAATGGCAAAAGAGTTGGGCTATAAACGCGAAATTTCAATGGCAATAGGTAATATCGGCGATGTATATTTGGAGTTGGGCGAGTATACTAAAGCCTTAAATTATTTTCAGCAAAAGTTGGCGCTTAGTGAAGAATTGGGAGATAAAAGTGAAATAGCTATTGCGCGTGGGAATCTTGGTTTGATTCATCATAAATTGGCCGATTTACAATCCGCTCTCAGCTACCACGATACAGCCATCGACTCGCTTACGCAACTTCAAATGAAGTTTTTCTTGCCGTTTTTTGGTCTTGATAAAGCGGAAATTTACTTAAAATTAAACCGTATTGATGACGCTAAATCCATCATTGCAAACAGCTTGGAAATTGCACAAGCGATGAGTCAAACAAATAACATTTTCAACGCCAAACTCCTGCAAGCTAAAGCGGAGGCGCTTGCTGATCGCTTGGAAAACGCATGTGATCAACTCAAAATATTGTTGTCCCAGGCTGTTAGCCCAGAAGAAAAAGCGAATGTCAATTATGAACTTTGGACACTTACTGCACAGGAGTGTTATCGCACGGATGCGTTACGGCTTTATGAAGCCCTATACCGCAAAATCGCTAAATCCGATTACAGTAAAAAAATCTCTAAACTTGATATCTAATGTCTTAATAATGTGGCAAATTCACACACATAAACAAGGAGAATTCTATGTTTAGTAGCGTTAAAAAAATTGGTTTCATGCTTTTTTTAGCATTATTCACCCATATTTTTCCGAGCCTATCATTTGCGCAACAAGATGTGATGAATGTAGTCAGCAGCAGTAAAGATACGCTGCTGAAGGTAAGTGAGCAAGGTATTGTGATTCCGCTTGGCATTTCCCCAGGGCGTGTTTCATCATCGAGTTTCAGCATTCTGGGCGGTGCAGGTCGTAGCGAGAGCGCTATTTTTTCCGTCAACAGCGATGCAACGCTGCGGTTGTCAAATGGCAATGCCTTTTTTGATAACAGCAGCATGACCGTTTCATTAGGCGGTTCAACGCCGCGTGTTTCCTCATCCAGCTTCAGCATTTTAGGCGGAGCGGGTCGAAGCATGGGAGATACACTTTTTAATGTCAATACCAGCGGTGTGACCGTTTCGCTTCCGGGTAGCGGACGGGTTTCATCATCCAGCTTTAGTATTTTAGGTGGGGCGGGTAGAAGCATTGACCCTCTTTTTTCCGTTAGTAGCGATGCAACATTGCGCTTATCCAACGGTGATGCATTTTTTGATAACAGCAGCATGACCGTTTCATTAGGCGGCTCCACACCGCGTGTTTCCTCATCCAGCTTCAGCATTTTGGGAGGCGCCGGTCGTAGTGTCGGCGACACACTGTTTAATGTCAATACTCAGGGCGTAACGGTGTCACTGCCGGACGCGGGTCGCGTCTCATCGTCCAGCTTCAGTATTTTAGGTGGAGCGGGGCGTGCAAATCCCACTATTTTTTCAGTAACTAAGGATGGCAATGTTGGCATTAACAACGCTAACCCGACTTCGGCCCTTCACCTTCAGAATGGTGATGCCGTTTTTGAAAATAGTAGTATGACCGTTTCATTAGGTGGTTCTGCGCCGCGTGTTTCGTCATCAAGTTTCAGCATTTTGGGCGGGGCGGGTCGTAGTGTCGGCGACACACTGTTTAATGTCAATACTCAGGGCGTAACGGTGTCACTGCCGGACGCGGGTCGCGTCTCATCGTCCAGCTTCAGTATTTTAGGTGGAGCGGGGCGTGCAAATCCCACTATTTTTTCAGTAACTAAGGATGGCAATGTTGGCATTAACAACGCTAACCCGACTTCGGCCCTTCACCTTCAGAATGGTGATGCCGTTTTTGAAAATAGCAGTATGACCGTTTCATTAGGCGGTTCGACTCCCCGTGTTTCCTCATCCAGTTTTAGTATTTTAGGAGGCGCAGGGCGTAGTGTCGGCGACACTCTATTTAATGTCAATACACAAGGCGTAACGATGTCACTGCCAGTAGGTGGGCGTGTTTCTTCATCAAGTTTCAGCATTTTGGGGGGGGCGGGCAGAAGTTCTGATCCCATATTCTCAGTCGATAGTGATGCAACATTGCGCTTATCTAATGGCAACGCTTTTTTTGACAATGGAAGTGTAACTGTTTCGCTTGGTGGTTCAGCGCCACGTGTGTCGTCATCCAGTTTTAGCATTCTGGGTGGCGCAGGACGTAGTGCTGAATATGATGGTCAACGGGTCGCCAATACCGTCTTTATCGTCAAGGAAACCGGTCGTGTCGGTATCGGTGTAGATGATCCACTGGAGCGTTTGGACGTGAACGGCGGTATCCATCTGGGCTATACGGACGGCAATTTTCCCGGCACGTTGCGTTGGAATGCGATTGGCGGTCGGTTCGAAGGCTTTACTGGCGCAAACTGGGTGACGCTTGGTAGTGCAAACAACGGTAGTAGTGTTGCTTGGAATCAGATTACCGGTATTCCAACCGATATCGCCGATGGTGACAATGTTGGTTTGACGGTGGAGGTTGACCCGAAAATCGGCACACTGTCACCAAACGCGTTGGCGCGTTGGAACGGCACACGGTTAGTCAACAGCAGTATCGTAGATAGCCTGGGCAAGATCGGCATTGGCACTGCCGCTCCAACCGCCATGCTGGAAGTCAACGGCACGTTTAAATCCGCCGGTATTGAAGAATTGTCAGATCGTCGCTTAAAGACGGGCATTACCCCGCTGACGAATGCATTGGCTCGGGTCATGGAATTGCAGGGCGTGACTTTCGACTGGCGGCAGGATTTGCCGGAGCGCAACTTCCCGACGGAGACGCAGATGGGTTTGATTGCCCAGGAAGTCGAAAAAGTTGCGCCGGAGGTGGTTAACACGGACGTAAATGGTTATAAAAGTGTCAATTACGGCCATCTGGTAGGATTACTGATCGAGGCAATTAAGGAGCAGCAGCAGCAGATGGACCAGCTACGCGCCGAAAACTCCCAACTCAAATTGGATCAACGCGATTACAAGCGACACTTTGAGCGGATAACCGCCCAAAATACACGGTTAGAAGCCAACCAACAAGCGCTGTGGCAAATGCTGCAAACGCTGCAAACCAAATTAGCCGCGCCAACGACAACCGAGCCATATTTCATACCCTCTGAATCAAAATAGAGCCGGTATTCTTTATTTTTGCGATACGAACAAAGGCGCTGAATGGATATCATTCGTCATCCGATCAAACCGGAAAAAGAGAAAACCTGGCATTACAAAAGCCATCCGTATTTTACCAAACAGGCGTCTAACGTCGTGGCGGCTTATATTGCGCATTACACAAAGCCGGGTGATACGGTGCTCGATCCATTTGGCGGCACCGGTGTCACGGCGATTGAGGCCCTGCGGTTGGGGCGAAAAGCGATAATTGCCGATCTGAATCCCCTGGCTTGTTTTATTACGCGGCAAACCTGTGCGCAGATTGATACGGCGCAATTTGCCGCAGTCTTTCACGATTTGGAAGCCAAAACCAAAGCGCAAATCGAAGAGTACTATCGCCTAACGGATGCTGAGGTCAAACAAATTCCGTTGACGGATTGGTATCCGGAAAATGTTCAGCTGCCCAAGAATGCCGATTTTGAATTTGTCCATGAACTTTTTACCCGACGGCAATTGCTGGCGTATTCGCTTTTGTGGGCCAATATTCTCGAAATTAAAGCTGAGCAGATGCGAGAAATGCTAAAATATGTTTTTTCAGCGACGATGGCACGGGCAAACCTAACCCATATGAACCCGGTTGGCGAAGGCGGCGGCGGTTCG
>CAYOLL010000122.1:0-18326 GCA_964404765.1 uncultured Gemmatimonadota bacterium
CATAAAAGAGATTAATACGGCACACCGTGCTCTGGTGGAATATTTAAAAGCCCGCTAAATTACGTCCGCAAACACTCAATCACATCCAGATTGGCCGCCCGCCGCGCCGGCAGCAATCCGGCGATCAAGCCGATTAAAGCCAGCACAGATCCGGCGGCTAAAGCAATCTCGATGGAAAATTGCGGCTTGCCGATAAACGGGTTGTCCGGAATAAACTGCAAGAGTTGAATCAGCCCGAAAGAAATTGCCAGCCCGACCATCGCCCCCAAACCGACAATAAATAGCGTCTCGACAAAAAATTGCCACAAAATCGTGGTTCTGCGTGCGCCAAGAGATCGCTTGATGCCGATCTCGCGCGTCCGCTCCTGCACGACAATAAACATGATGTTGGCCACGCCCAAACCGCCCACCGCCAGGGTAAAACTGCCGATCATGCCCATGAAAACATTGAACGCCAGAAAAAAGTAAAACAGAAATTTGTCCAATTCGGCAGTGTTCCAAATGCCGATGGCGTCTTTGTCGGTCGGGTCGAACTTGTAGCGTCGGGCCAGTACCTGACGCACTTCTTCTTCGACGGCATCCGACGCGGTTAAATCCGTGACCTGATAGATCAGGTTGCGCAACACCGTTACGCCGTAGATTGCCGTAAAAGTCGTGCTCGGAATAAACACCCGATCCTGATCACGGCTATTGTAGGAAGAATTTTGCTGCTTATGCGCCAATATCCCTATCACCGTAAGCGGCGTTTCGCCCAAATAAACAGTCTGCCCGACGGCGTCATCCTCGCCAAATAAAAACTTTTTGACTTCGTCACCTAAAAAAACCACGCGCCGCCGCTGCTGCATATCCATGTCGTTGATGAAGCGCCCGCCAAACTGCGGAATCACATTACGCATGTCGTGAAAAACCGGATAGCAGCCGGTGATGTTCGGGTTCAGCTTCTTTTCGCCGCGCCGCACCTGAACATTGCGTTGGCTGTATTCCGGGCTGATGGCGGTTATTTTTGGCACCTCACGGGTCAGCAGGGCCACGTCGCTTTCGTGCATATCAACGGCTCGACCTTTATTAAAACCGTGATAGGATTTAGTGGTCTGGCCGGAAAACATAATGGCAATGCCCTGCCCGATCCCGTGCATGGTTTTGGTCAACTGCCGCTTAAAGCCGAAGCCCAACGCCAGCAGCATCACAATCGCCACCGTGCCCCAGACAATGCCGAACAAGGTCAAAAATGTCCGCAGCTTTTGGTTTTTCAGGTCTTCGATAAATTCAGCAAAGATTGAAAAGAAATGGCCCATGACAATTCCTATTTGGTTTCAAAAAGAGTGAAAACCCTTCATACTAAGCCTCGCAAATAGCGTTGCTTATACTCCTGCCAAGCCTGTTGTCGCGCCTGCATGAGCTCCGTCTCCCAATCAAGGCCGTGCTCATGAACAGCGGCCTGAATTCCAACCACAATCTTTTGCACCTTAATATCTTCAAGATAGCGTTCCATTTTGAGCTTCAAGCCATCGGAGCCTATTTGCTGCAATAAATCGTCACTAACATTAATTTCAATTACGGCCATAGCGCACATACCTCCACTTATCATTCGATTACTTTACTTCCTTAACCGGCTTCTCCAACACGTCGTCATTTTCGCTCAACCCGGCCATGACTTCTACATTAATGGCATCGCTTAAACCCGTTTTGATAAGCAGTTCTTTTTCCTGTTGATTGGGCTGAGGAACTTTGACAAAAGCCGAATCGTTGCGGAAGTAAACCACGCGCTCCGGCACGGTCAACACACTGTCGCGGCGTTCGATAATAATATCAGCATTTGCTGAATAACCGGCGCGCAGCGTCACGCTGTCCGCCGGCTGCACCAGGATTTCGATGGGGAAAACAGTTGTATTGTCCTTTTTATCGGCTTTAAGCGAAATCAGGCGTAATGCGCCTTTTACTTTTTGACCGGGCAAGGCGCCGATGGTCAATTCCGTTTCCATGCCGATATTCAGGCGGCCGACATCAATCTCGTCAACAGTGCCGCGAAAAATGAGATTTTCCATGTTGGCAATGCGCATCAACACCGTGCCCTCCTGATACGAAGTCAGCGGCGTGACCGGATCGCCCACTTCCACGTACTTGCTGAGGACATAGCCGTCAATCGGCGCTTTGATTGTGCCTTCGATACGAGTATTGCCGATGGTAATATGGCCTTTTTCGATCAAAGCCAACCTTTCTTTAGCCATGCTAAGCTGCAAGCCGGCTTCTTGTACTCGGTAGCTAATGTCATCATAATCTTTGGATGAGCCAAGCTGCTTTTCCTTCAGCGATTCCTGGCGCGCCTTTTCTTTGCGCAGATTTTCCAGATCGGCTTCGCGCAGTTCGATTTGTCGCTTGGCATCGGCCAATTCCAGCGGCGTCGGATCCGGTTTTATCTCGATCAACGGCTGACCGGCTTTGACGTAATCGCCAATTTTTACATGAAGTTTTTCCACCACGCCGGACACTTTTGATTTGATGGAGATTTCGTTCTCCGGTTCGATGGTCCCGATGGCCAACGCCTTATCTACCAGATTTCCGCGCGTCACCTTGACGGTCGGAACGGCCTCGTCCTGTTTGGCCTCGGATTTCTTTTTGTAGAGGAAAAAAATACCGCCCGCAACAACAACGAGGATAATGAGCGCCAACAACTTTTTCATTCGGGTCTCCTTAAAATAATAATAGAACAGCGACTTTGATGATTGAATCCACTTTTGATAATGCTAATGCAAATGGCAACTATTGTCAAGAGCACTTTCACTGATAGTGCCAAATACGATACTGACTTTTAAAAGGTTGCACAGCAATAAACATTTAAGGGGCTTATGGAACAAGAGAACAAGATTCTCTTTTTCCGGCGATAGCCCAGTGCTGATTTGAAAAAAAGATTCCTACGGAATGACACTCAATGCAGTTGAAATAATTCCCGGCGAACTTCTGCCAAGCTGCACTAGTGTACTTAGGTGAACTTACCCAAAGTAATTAAATGGACGTTCCTAACTTTTCATCGCTAATTTTTGCACATTTTGGTATACTATACGTTCACAGAGTCCAAATCATTTTTGGTTTTGGTATAACTAATCAGGCTTAGCCGCGAGAACACACAACAAGCGCAAAATTGTGATAGCCGACCAGATAATGTCGGTTTTCAGATTAAAATTTTAGTTACAAATTTTATACCTTTTGCAATTTTTTGGCCCGGCTGAGCAACTACTTCCAGTTTTGGTATCGCTTCAAATTTTTGAAACTTGCTATGATACGGGTGGTCAATGAAGAGCCTGGGAAAAATGCTTTGGCTTATTGCCTGTTACGGCTGGACGGTTGCCGCGTATGGGCAGTCGGCAGCCTTACGTTTTGAGCGTTTGGGGATTGAGGATGGCTTGTCAAGCATGGGCGTGAACGCCGCAGTGCAAGACCAACAGGGTTATCTTTGGTTTGGGACTCACGATGGTTTGAATAAATTTGACGGCTATACTTTTACCATTTATCGTTATTCGCCGAACGATAGTAGTAGTTTGAGTCATAATTGGGTATCCGAAATGGTTGAAGTTGGCCCAATTTTGTGGATCGGCACCGCCGACGGGCTTAACCAATTCGATCATAATACCGAGCAGTTTCGTCGCTATCGTCATCAACCGGATGATCCTTTTAGCCTGAGTCACAACGATGTCCGAAAAATTGTAGTGGCGGATACCGTGACGTTATGGATCGGCACCGACGGAGGGCTGAATCGTCTGGATGTGCAAACCGGCCAATGCCGGCGTTACTTAAACCAGCCGGATGACGCGCATAGTTTGAGTGATAACCATATTCGGGCTTTATATGCAGACCACGCCGGCTTTTTGTGGGTTGGTACGGATAATGGGGGGTTGAACCGGCTTGACCCGCACAGTGGACAATTTCAACGCTTTAAGAATCAACCAAACGATCCGCACAGCCTGAGTTCCGGCACGGTTTATAGCCTCGAAGCGGATGCCGCCGGCCGGCTTTGGATTGGTACGGATAGCGGGTTGAACTTGCTGGATTCACGCACGGGTAAATTTTGCCGTTATCAAAGCCAACCGGACGACCCAGCCAGTTTAAGCGATAACAATGTAACCAGTATTTATAAAGATGCGGCGAATCGCCTCTGGATCGGCACACGAGGCGGCGGTTTAAATCGGGCTGTTTTTGATACCACAGCCAACGCTGAACAGCCTGTCAAAAAATTTGTCCGAATCCAGAGTCGGCCAGAGGACCCGCATAGCCTGAGCCATAATTCTATCAATTCGATTGATCAGGATCGCACAGGCCAAATGTGGTTTGGCACTTACGGCGGTGGTCTGAACCGACTGGACCCGCTAACCGAGTATTTTCAGAATGTGCGGCAAGACCCAACGAACCCGGCCAGCCTTGGTGGTAATAATATCAACACGTTGTTGGAGGATCGGAACGGCAATTTCTGGATCGGACTCTGGGAAGGCGGGGTCAATTTTTGGGACCGCCACAAGCAGCTATTTTCGCACTATATCAATGTGCCGGATGACTCGACTTCACTTGCCAATAATCGGGTGCAGTGTCTTATCAAAGATCACGACGACGGTTTGTGGATCGGCACCAACGGCGGCGGGCTGAATCGACTGGACTTTGCCACCGGTAAATTTACGCGCTATCAGCACGAGCCTGAAAATGCCAATTCACTGGGTCACGATGCCGTCCTTGCGCTATTGACAGACCGCCGGGGGATGCTGTGGATTGGGACGGCCGGCGGCCTGGATCGTTTTGATCCGGCACAGCAGGCATTTACCCATTTTGAATATAGCAAAACCGACTCTGCCTCGCTCGGCCATAATTACGTCCTGGCCCTGTTTGAAGATTCCGCCGGTCATATTTGGGTCGGCACCAACGGTGGTGGTCTAAATCTTTTTCAGCCGGCTGATAATAGTTTTATGCGCTTTGTACACACGCCGACGAATCCCGGCTCGTTGAGCAGTAACCGGGTGACTTGTCTGCTGGAAGGCCAGAGCGGCGATTTATGGATCGGCACCTATAAAGGCGGTTTGAACCGCTTTGATGCAAAAACCAGGACATTTACAGCTTATGACGAAAGAAATGGATTGTCTGGTGAAAATGTTGCCGGTTTACTGCAGGATGGGCGGGGCCGACTCTGGATCAGCACCAATAAAGGCTTGAGTCGCTTTGATCCGCTAACCGGAATATTCACCACCTATGACGAGCAGGATGGTTTGCAAAGTGATCAGTTTGCGCGTGGCGCGGCCTGCCTCGGACAAGACGGCTGGCTCCATTTTGGCGGTATCAACGGTCTGACAATGTTCCATCCGGACAGTATCCGCACCAATACGATTGCGCCCCCGGTTGTGCTGACCCGGCTGCTTTATTTTAACAAGGAATTGAAAGTTGATGGCCGTTATCCGGCAGAAAAAGGTTTCACTATTAGTCGGCGGCCAGACAAGGATCAGGAAATTGTTAGTCTGTCCCGCAGTCTGGAAACGCTTTCCCAGCTTGTGCTCAATTACACCGATTACATTTTCGGCTTCGAGTTTTCGGCGCTCAATTATCGGCAGTCAAAAAAGGATCAGTTTGCCTACAAGCTGGAAGGGTTTGACAAGGATTGGAGCTACACCGACTATAAATACCGTCGGGCAACTTATACCAATGTGCCGGCCGGCGTGTACACCTTTCGGGTTAAGGCGTCCAACGATGACGGTGTCTGGAACGAGCAAGGCGTTTCGCTCAAAATCAAGATTTTGCCGCCGTGGTGGCGGACGTGGTGGGCGTACGCCGTATATACCCTGCTGGTGATCATCGCGCTTGCCGGATTTGTTCGCTTTCAACAGGCGAAAGTAGAACGCAAGCAGCAAGAAGTGGAGCGTAAACAAAAGGAACTGGAGCGCGAGCAGATAATCGCTGAACAATTGCGCCGCGTGGACAAGCTAAAGGATGAGTTTTTGGCAAATACGTCACATGAATTACGCACGCCACTGAATGGAATCATTGGTCTGGCGGATTCATTAAGCGACATGTTAGATTTTCCAAATCTTAAAGATCAGGAAAGTCTGCGATTAAAAATACGGGGCGATTTGGGAATGATCATTGCCAGCGGTCAGCGTCTGGCCAGTTTAGTCAATGACATCCTGGACTTTTCCAGATTAAAAAACCGCGAGCTGCTCATTCAACAAAAACCGGTGGATATGCGCACACTGACTGATATTGTCCTGACGCTGCTTAATCCATTGGCCGCCGCAAAGAAACTGCCGCTCTATAATACAATTCCACCCGATTGCCCCGTAAACGGCGATGAAAACCGCCTGCAACAGATTATGTATAA
The DNA here is from genome assembly GCA_964404765.1 of uncultured Gemmatimonadota bacterium. Lineage (GTDB taxonomy): Bacteria > 4572-55 > 4572-55 > 4572-55 > 4572-55 > CAYOLL01. The sequence continues at coordinate 6,350 of CAYOLL010000122.1, forward strand.
TCTGGTCGGTAACGCCATCAAATTTACGTATGAAGGCGGCGTAACCGTTAAATCCCAATTGTCAGAGGCCAATTCACAATTAGTCGTTTCGATTAGTGATACCGGCATCGGTATTCCGGCAGATAAGCTTGAAGCTATTTTCCAATCTTTCGCCCAGGTGGACGCCTCGACGGCGCGTGAATTTGGCGGCACGGGCCTGGGCCTGAGCATTACCCGGCAGTTGGTAGAGTTGCACGGCGGTCGTATTTGGGTAGAATCGGAATTAGGGCATGGCACAACTTTTAGCTTCACGCTGCCGATCAGCCGGCAGCCGGCAGCCGACAACAGTCTGCGGTCGGATAGCCCTGTTCTGCTTTCCATCATCAATGATCCGCTTTCAGATGACAGCGTTCCGGTTACATTCGATGCCGGTATGGCTGCGAACAGCGGGCCGTTGGTGGCCGACAGCGCAATGACCACCAATAACTATGAAATCCTGATTGTGGATGACGAACCGATCAATCTGCAAGTCCTGCAAAATTATCTTACCCAGCAGCAATATCACGTTACCCGGGCGGCCAATGGACCGGAGGCGCTGGCGCTGGTGAAACAAGGGCAGTGCTTTGATCTGGTCGTGCTCGATATTATGATGCCGAAAATGTCCGGCTACGAAGTCTGCCGCCGGCTGCGCGAAGCCCACATGCCCAACCAACTGCCCATCATTATGCTGACAGCCAAGAACCAGATTGATGACTTGATTCTTGGCTTTGATGCCGGGGCTAACGACTATCTGGTTAAACCCTTCTCCAAAAAAGAACTGCTGACACGCATCCGCACCCACTTGCGGCTGTCCATCGTACATCAAGCCTATGGCCGGTTTGTGCCCCACGAGTTTTTGCGCGCACTAAACCGCGAGTCCATTGTAGATGTACATTTGGGTGACCAAATTCAACGCGAAGTGACAGTACTGTTTTCCGATATCCGTGGCTATACGACATTGGCCGAGTCTATGACGCCGCAAGAAACCTTCAACTTTATCAACGGTTATTTGCGCCGTGTGGGGCCGGTTATCAAGCAGCACGGCGGCTTTGTTAATCAGTACTACGGCGATGGCATCATGGCCCTGTTTTTGGGACATCCGGATGATGGAATTCGCGCCGCCATCGAGATGCAGAGGGAAGTGAACAACTACAACATCTACCGGCAGCATAAAGACCGATTGCCAATCCAGATTGGTATTGGACTGCACAGCGGCTTGCTTATGCTGGGGATTATCGGCGACCGCGATCGCATGGACGCCACCGTCGTGGCCGATACAGTGAATACGGCCTCGCGCATGGAAGGCTTGACCAAATTTTATGGCTCGGCCATTATCGTCAGCGAGACTGCATTCGATGGCATGAAAGATTCTGCGGCTTTTCAGACCCGCTTTTTGGATAAGGTAAAGGTAAAAGGCAAGAAAAAACCATTAGCTGTCTACGAAGTGCTCGACAGCGACACACCGTCGGTGCAGGAGCTGAAGCGGCAAACACAGCCCGATTTTAACTGGGCGATTGAATTATATCAAGGCGGGCAGCTTGGCGAGGCGCTGCGGCTGTTTGCCAAAGTGCTGACGGTTCATGAAACCGACAAAGCCGCACAAATCTACATAGAGCGCTGTCAATATTTTCAGCAACACGGCCTGCCGGATCATTGGGACGGTGTGGCGGAGATGGAGAGCAAGTAATCGCGACTCCGGTGGGTCGCGCGAAACGAGTCCATTTTTACTGGAAGGTAATATGCCGCACGATCTGGAGTTAGCCCATTGGAATCGCCGTAAGTTGTTTGATTTCTTTCGCGGCTATGACAGCCCTTTCTTCAATATCTGTACGGATGTAGATATTTCTGCGTTTCAACCTTTTGTCAAGCGGGGCGGGCTTTCCTTTTTTGCCGCAACTCTGTTTCTATCCATCCGGGCCGCCAATGAAATTGCGTCTTTTCGCTATCGGTTGCGGGGAGAGCGGGTCATAGTGCATGATGTCGTTCATGCCGGCTCTACGGTGCTGAATGCGGACGAAACCTTCAATTTTTGCTATTTTGACTACACACCGGATTTTTCTGCCTTTGCCCGTCATGTGGCCACAGTTCTGACCCGCAATGCCCAGACGCCGGACCTCAATCCGCACGACGAACGCGATGACTTGATTCACTATTCGGTGCTGCCCTGGATTCGCTTTACCTCAATTACCCATGCTCGCAAATTCAAAACCGAAGACAGCATTCCCAAAATTGTTTTTGGCAAATATGAAGCGCAAAACGGTCAACTTCGTTTGCCCATTTCCATCGAAGCCCATCACGCTTTGATGGACGGACTGCATGTGGCCAAATATCTGAACCTGTTCCAAAAATACTTGCAAAATCCGGCGGAAAGTCTGACTATCGGGGACGAGAGTGAGAGGACAGCTTTTCCAATAAAATGAATGATTCGCTCTGACCGGGATATTTACGTGGCCTGTTACATGGACAGCGTCAGTGTTGATCAGAGAATAAAGTTCAGATCAGTCATCCGGTCGAAAAGAATAAAACCGTAATTTCCGACCGGATGACAATCGCATGAACCCACTTTATTCTTGCGGCATGTAATTCAACTCGTGCAGCAAAGTTTTGATGCCGTCCCAAGTCTGTGGCTCTTCCCACTCAATGGTCACAGTTTTGCTGGTGATATCGGCCTTAACATTAACCACACCTTCCAGTTCGCTGATCTCTGTTTCAATGGTGCTTGTGCAATGGTCACAGGAAATGGTGGGAACTTTGAATGTTTTGCTAACCATGGTTTTTCTCCTTTCAGGTAAATGATCGTCTAACCATACTAAACCTAACCCGGACAAGTCGAACCCAAAGTAGATAAGACATTTCTTGAAGAAATGTCATATCTTGTTGCTCGGAAATTTTGCCAAAAAAGCAAAGATTCGAGCAGATGATTTAATCGTTGAACGGTTAGACAATGAAATTCTCACCAGGTGAAATAATCCAGTCCGTATATCAACTGCCCGCCAAAATGCGCGGCAAGTAATACCAATCCCACACTGGTGAATAATAGAACATGATAAAATCGACCCATAAAAAGATTTTCAGGTCGCCGAGCGCTTAATTCCGATAGGATCCATGCGGCGACCGTCATAAGTCCGGTTCCGGTTCCAACCCAACGGTGAACCGCTAAAACGCCAACATATTCTTCTACATAGCCGGCGGAAGCGCCGGCCGCCCAACCAAACGCAACAGCAATCACCGCAAAAAATCCGGCCAGGCTTAAATTAAAACGGGCAATTTGACGCCACATTTTTTGCTTATTGTCTCGCATCCCGGCAAGTTCGGCTAATCCGGTTGCAAACAGCAAGGCAATAGGAAAGTGCACAACCAGAGGATGAAATTTTCCGATCAGAACCAACCAGAAAGGCGCTTCGGATATTTTGGGTGTACTTTGTTCCGAAACAGTTTTCGCTGTCGAATCCGGCAGTGACGTAACCGTATCCGCATTGGCTTTAGACAGTGAAACTAACTCCGGTAAGTTGACTAAATAGGCCGTCGGGTTGGCCAAAAACTTTTTCTTGCACTTTTTGCAACAGAGGTAGACTTTTTGACCCTGATAATCCACTGAGATATCAGGATCAACAACCTCATCGGTCATTACCGGGCACATCGAATTTGTCAATGTGCTTGCAGATGTACTATCACCAAACGCTTGACTGCATAGCATAAAACCGAACATGATCATTAATAGACAACTTCGCTTGATATTCAAAAATCCACATCCTCTTTTATGCTAAAACGGCAGGCCGCCGAATTTAAAATACGACGCCTGCCGCTTTAATTCGTTTATCGAGGCCGATTTTAATGATTGTGGCCTTCGTGGCTGTCGGTCTTGGGGGCGTCCTTGACTTTTTCTACTTTTTCACCGACTTTGGCTTTGGCCTTTTCGTGGGCTTTGTCTAAAGTCGCCATGTACTTGGCCGGGTCATTCTCAAACTTCTTCTTGCAGTCTTTGCAGCAAAAACGAACTAACTTGCCGTCATGCATATAGTCCACCGGCTTATCGCCTTCCGCTCCCAGCTTTTCCCCGCTGACAACACAGGTTTCAAGCGGATAGGCCGCTAACTGCTTTTGGAGTTTGGCCTCATCAATTTTTGCCAGAAACTTGGCCGGCTCAGCTTCAAACTTGCTGACGCACTTTTTGCAGCAAAACTGCACTTCCTGACCCTTATGATCATACTTAATTGCATCGCCCATCGAGCCAAGCTTTTCGCCAGAAACTACGCAAGTATCTAATGGGTACTCGGCTTTAACTTCAATTTTGGCTACAGCTTTGGCCTCAGCTTTGACTTTTACCGCGTCAACTTTCGGGGCTTCCTTCTTGGCTTCCTCCCCGGCAAAAGCATGACTTACTAACAGACCCGTTAACAGTAAAACCAGCTTTAACATCTTCTTGGAAAACATGTTGTACACTCCTTTAAAAAATGGGTTGCATTCAAACGACTCGAGCAAAGAAACGATTCAATTTAGAAAAAATAAAAGCGCGGCTTATATGCGAAATCAAATAGTTTGTTCCAGAAGTTCACAAATTACAACTTACCGCCCGATCAATACGAACGGTGACCAATAGTATGGATCGGCATATTGCGCCGATTCCAACAGCTTGTTTTTAGCCGCTTGCAGCGCCGCGCTTTTCGTCTGTCCTGTCAGCAAATTTCCGTAAAAATGAATCATCAATTCCGAGGTGGACTCATCGGCTACCTGCCAGAGCGAGACGATCAGGTTGGCCGCGCCGGCGTACAAAAAGGCGCGGGTCAGACCGATGACGCCTTCGCCGGCGGCCAGTTTGCCCAGACCGGTTTCGCAGGCGCTGAGCGTGACCAGATCGGCTTTAAGACCCAGATTGTAGATTTCACCGGCGTATAAAATGCCGTCCTCTGCCGAAGTTGTGTCCGCTGCCAGCAACAGACCGGATAGGGCCGGGTTGTCCTCGTCCACAAAACCGTGCGTGGCAAAGTGCAAGTACGGATATGTGTGGAATTCTTCGGCCTTCAGCGATGCTTCTGTCGCCATCCCGAATAGCCGTGTTATAGCTTGTCCGCCATGCTGAACAAAAATTGTCTGAATCCGCCGCACTTCGGATTCTGTGGCCGGAATGGGTGTAATAATAGAGCGATCGGCTGCTCCGGCCCGCACAAACGGGCGTTGCGAACGGGTAACAGCAGCCATCAAACCGCCATCTTCGAGCGTAACGTCCGTATCGGCAAAGACCGGGGCATAAGCCAGCAGATTTTTAGCATCGGGCGAAGGGTTTTCCATCAAAACTCTTGCAGCGTTATCCGCCCGGCCTCCGGATGTTCTCAACAATGACAAGGCATAGGCATAGCTGACAGTATGCTCGCGCAATAGAAACGGCAGACGGCGATAATCAGCAAAACCGTCCGCGGGCGGGTCAGCGGTCAGCAGCGCTTCGAACGGGATGTAGCTCAGGCGGCCATCGGGAATGATGATTAGCGGCCGGCCGGCAATGCGGTCTTTCACCGGCGCAAACAGCGTTTCATACAACAAGCGGGCATATTTGACGTAGCGATTGTAATCGTGTTTGAGCATCGCCTGCCGCATCCGCTCAATATCCAGATCAAAGGAAAGCGGACGCGGCATTTCAATCAAGTCAAAATCAGCTTTCGTCAAAACTGCGACGAAAATCGCGCTGTCGGCGGCGAAAAACTCCAGCACGACCGTTTGTGAATCCGGCAGGCGACGCTGCGCCTCAGCTAAAGTAATCCCACGCTGTCCGCGGGTCAGCTTGTAGTAATCTGGATAATCCGCTTCCAGCGAATCAATCAGCGCTTCATACTCCCGCTTGATTTGGAAGATTTTTTCCCGCCAGACCGTTTGGTGAGCATCTCCCGCCTCTGATTTTAAGCCTTTTTCCTTGTGACTTGCAACATTTGCCTCGTCACCCGCCAACTGATTTTGATAAAACGTCAGATCAATCTTAAGCTGCCGTTCGCGCGCCAACAAGCTGTCGGGAATGCCTGCAAAATGAAGCGCCTGCGATTCGTTTAAGGCGCTGAGCAAAACAGCGGCCCGGCTTTGTTCTAATATATCAAAAGCTACTTCTTTATAAGCAGGGTCGCCGCTGCGGTCAGCCAATCGCAAAGCAACCTGAATCGCGTCGCCATATAAATGATGGCTGCTTTCGCCGAGAAAAAGTTTGGATTCCTCAGCCTTAAACCAGTTGCGCAGATGTTCCATAAATTCCAGAATCATTTGGTAGAGGGAAAGCAGCGCTTTGAAGTCTTCAAGCGACCCTGAACCCTTAGGGTCTTTTTCCGTTAAAGATGTCAAATCGACAAGCTTCCCAACACTGTCAACGGGAGAGCCTAAGGGTTTGCTTGCGCTTGGATACAAAAGCAGTCCGCGGAAGGCGTTCACCTTGCCTTTCAGCGCGGTCAGGAAGCGTTTTTCCAGCGCCATTTGCTCAAGCGTGGGATTGGCATAAATCGAGGTGTCGTTGAAGCCGGGGGTCAGCGAAATCAGGGCTTGCTGGAAATAGCGCAATGCCTGCTTATTTTCCCCGCGATTGTGATGTAACAAGCCGATGTTGTGCCAACTGCCGGAGGTATCTCGGTTTTTGTCGCCTCCGACGCTTCGCCGGATGGCCAGCGCCTTGTGATGATAGACTAAAGCCGTATCGTAGATTGCTTGTGTTTCATACAACAGGCCCAGCGTGTTGTAAGTCTCCGCCGTTTGCAGATTATTTTCGCCCATCGCCTCTAAGCGCAGCGCCAGCATCTTATGGCCATACAGCAAGGCTTCCGGATATTTTTTTTGCTTGCGATAAACCATGCACAAATTTTCATAGCTCTCCGCAATGTCGGGATGAAGCCGGTCATAGGTCTTTTCACGCAGCGCTTGAGCGCGTTGGTAATATTCCAGAGCGCGGTCATAATCTTCCCGCAGATAATAAATATCGGCAACGTGGGCAAAATCCGGGGCCAGACGCGGATGATCCTCGCCGTGAATCTGTTGATCAATCGCCAGCGCTTTTTGATAGAATTCCAGGCTGCGCTCATAGTCGCCGGCGCGCAGATAAACGTCGGCCATATTTTGATAATCAAACGCGATGCCGGTATGAACTTCGCCATACAGCTCCCGGTTGACCGCCAGCGATTGACGATAGGTCTGCAGCGCCTTTTCATATTCGGCTTTTTCATAGTAAATATCGCCGAGATAGTTGTAATCATGAACAATGCTCGGATTTGTCGCGCCGACGGTTTGCAGCCGCATGGCCAGCGCGCGCCGTGCATAATCCAAAGCCAGCTCATAATCGCCGTTGTAGCGATACAAACCGGCCAGATCACGCAGACTGTTGGCTACCTGCGGATGCGTATCGCCAAAGACTTTCTGACGCATAGCCAGCGCTTTTTGATAACAGGCCAATGCGTCTGCGTTATTTTCCACCTGCTCGTACGCGGCGCCAAGAAAGGCATAGATAAAAGCCACGTCCGCATGCTCACCCAACTTTTTTTGTCGAATAGCCAGCGCCTGTTTATAGAATTCGATAGCCGGCTGCGTAGCGCCTTGCTGCGCCAAGGTAAAGGCCATATCCAATAACGAGGTGGCTATTTCCGGATCGTCTTCGCCAAACAACGTTTTTTTGATGGCTAAGGCTTTATTAAACAACGCTATGGCCGAATCGTAATGCGCGGCATAAAAGCCCTGCACCATCGCCAAATGGCTATAAGTCATCGCCACATCCAGACTGTTTTCGCCATATTTGGCCCGATACATATTCAGCGCTTTGGTAAAATATTCGAGCGCCCGCGCATTATCGTCGATTGTGTTATAGATAAAACCAATCTGATCATACGCCGCCGCCACACTATACGAGCTGTCGCCTTCCGTCTTTAGCCAGATCGCTATTGCTTTTTGATAAGCGGCGAGGGCTTCGATATGATGCTCATTGCGTAAAGCCCAGCCAAGATCGCGATAAGCGTCCGCCAAATCCGTCGATCTTGTCTCCGGCAACGCCGTCAAAATTTCCAGGCGGCGATTGGCGTAATCCATTGCTTGCGCCAAACGACCTTTTTCTTCACAAAACTTGCCCATCCGCCGGTATAAATCGGCTATGTGCGGATGATCTTTACCTTTCTTTTCAATCAACCGGCTTTCAAGTTTTTGCAAACCTTGAAAATCGTCATGGAGCGCCTGAATCGCGTCATAAACCGCATCCACCTTGAGATCTTCCGGATGATACAGCAGCAGGCGCAATTCCAGAGCCTGTTCGAGTGCCGCCAATGCGCTGTCCGGCTGACTTTGACGATGATACGCTTTGCCCAAACCGAGATACAAATTGCCGGTCAATTCACGGTAGTTTTCCCGCAACGGCTGAACAATAGTCAGCGCCTGACGATAAGCGGAAACGGCCCGGTCAAACCGCTGCGCCCGCTCGTAAATCTGGGCCATCGTCTCGCACGACCAGACGGCCCGAATGCGCGAATCTTCTTTTTGCTTTGTGTAGATATTGACGGCCAATTGCAGCGAAATCAAAGCCGCGCTGTCCTGCCCGGCCTGCGATAGCGCCTGCCCCAATTGATAGGCCGCGTAGCCCGTAAATTCGCTGTCGGGACCAAACAAAATTTGGCGCAGCGCCAGAGCATGTTGCAGATACGGCCCGGCCCGTTCCGGTGCGCCGCTGAGACGCAGCGTAGCGCCGGCATTGACGTACGCATCGGTAATCGCCGCCGTTGTATCCTGCCCGCCTTGCTCGGCGTACTCGATTTCAGCGATGAAGTTGACGGCGGCGCTGTCCCGCTGCGCGGTGTCATCAAAAAAGATGGCCCCGATCTGCCGATAACATTCCGCGATTTTCAGAAGATCGGGCGACGACTGCGCTTCATAGATTGCCTGCGCCAATCGAAACCGCTCAATCGCCTGCGCGAAATTGCCGTTCCCCCGATACAGATAGCCCAGATTTTGGCACACCGCGGCCAGAGAGTAATTCCGCAAACCAAAGCGTCCCTGCACCAATTGAACCGTCAGCTCCCAAAATTCAATAGCCTTGAGGGTATCCTGCCCGGCTAAGTACAAATTGGCAATTTTATTCGCCAAATCCATGACGGCGATGGTTGTATCGCCGGAGGCCGCGCGGCGTTTGGGAAAGGCTTCGGCGTAAGATTCGGCGGCGGCTTTGGATTGATTTAAAGCGATGTAGGAATCACCGGCTAATTCCAGGGCGTCCAACAGATCCGTCGAATCGGCGTCGGTGGCCGTGCGCAAAATGGGAATGGCTTTGTTGAAAAAAGCAAGCGCTTGTGGATGATCGCCGCGCTGTTGCTGCGTCATGGCGATTTGGGCGTACAGGATGCCGACGGAACTGTCGTCCGGGCCGTATTCGCGGCGATAAATGGCGGCGGCGGTGTCGTATTCGGCGATGGCGGCCTCATACTGTTTGGCTCCGCGTTGCGCCTGAGCCAGATAAAAATGCAGGCTGCCGACAAATTCCGCGCTGTCGCCATCTGTATGACGATAAATCGTCAAAGCCCCCCGATAATACGGGATAGCCGCTTCAAACCGCCCCGCCCGTTTGTGAAAATTGGCCAGATTCAACTGCGCCTCGCCGCTCATAGCGTGTAGCGAGCCCAGCCGCGACGTGCTGACGGTCACCGCCTGCTCCAGCATGACCAACGCCAGGCTGTCCTGTCCGGCCTTCTGCGCTGCCTGACTGATTTGGGCATAACACGCCAACAGCGAGTCCGTCCGCCCGGCCTGCGCATAGTCGTCCGCCGCCCGCTGCAAATAAATAAGTGCGCTGTCGTACTGTGCCGCCTTGAGGAATTTTTTGGCCAACGGCAAGTTCGGATTGGCCGATGCGCCGCCTGTCGCCAGAAGAGCGAGAATAATCGACAATATTAATGGGTTAAATTTTAAGCTCATGTTCGGTTTTGTCCAAGCCGCATATTCTCATCCTGTTGCAAACAGTATCGCAGTCACTTTCAGCAAGATACCAAAGCGCATTGTAATTATCAAGACGTTTATCCAAGAATCAGGTATAGCTGATCGAGGTTCTCACTGTCCAGATTTTCCAGTTCATCGTCCACAATCAGAATTTTGGGCTTCATAGATTCAGCAACTCCTCAAAAAGGGTTTGATTTTCGGCGGCAATGGCCGATTCCAACCGCTTTTTCCAGAGATCAATTTGTGCATTGGTTGGGAAATCCGCTCGCTTTAAAATCTGGCGCAAGTCGGAAAATTGGTAAATCTTAATCGCTCGGAGCTCTTGGGCAAATGGCCGCAGCAGATTCTTATCGGCCTCGCTCAATGTTGCGACGCTGCCGGTCACGCCGGGCGAAACGAAAGCGGGCGCCGCGAGCTGCGATCCTGTGGTCGCTCCCGACAGCGTTAGCCAAAACGTCGTGCCGACGCCCACTTGCGATTCCACGCCGATCTGCCCGCCGTGCCCTTCCACCGCCAATTTACAAAAAGTCAGGCCGATGCCGGTGGAACGGACGTTGCCGGAGCTTTTGGCCTTAATCTGGCCGAATTTGTCGAACACATTGCTCAGCTTGTCCGCCGGAATGCCTTCGCCGTTGTCGCTTACGGAAATCTTCAATTGGGAATCTTCAATCTTCAACTGGGAATCGTCGCTCGCAGATTGCAGATTGAAAATTGAAGATTGAAGATTTATCGTCCCGTTATTGGGCGTATATTTGATGGCGTTGGTCAGCAAGTTGACGAAAACGCGCTCGATCATTTCCACGTCCACGCGCGCGGCCAGGTCGGGCGCAATTTGATTGTGCAGGGCGATATTTTTCCGCTCGCTCAAAAAACGCACTTGCGTGACGGCCTGCTCCGCCAGATGATACAACCCGTGATCATGTCTATCCAGTGCCATTTTGGTGTCTTCAAACTTTTGCACATCGAGGATATTCAAGACCATGGTCAACATTTGGCGGGCCGATTGCCGCAAGATGGCTACCTGCGATTGCAACGAATGGGATTCGATGGCATTCAAGATGACGTTGAGCGGATTTTTCAAGTCGTGCACGATCATGCCCATCATGCCTTGTTTGAAACCGTCCAATTCGACCAGTTTTTGATTGGTGGCTTTCAGGGCATCGGCCTGGGCTTCAATCTCCACTTTTTGTTGAACCACTTCCGCCGTGCGCAGGGCTACTTGCGTTTCGAGTTCGCGCTGCCGTTTTTTCAGTTGATTGACCCGCCAAAAATAAACGAACGGCCCGCTGATCAAAAAGAAAAGGACATAAAACGTTTTGGCCCACCAGGTCAGCCACCAGGGCGGGAGAATACGCACGATAACTGATGCGCCGACCGTGTTCCAGTGACCGTCGTCGTTTGAGGCAATCACCCGAAAGATGTAATCGCCATGCGGCACACTCGTGTAAGACGCCCGTCGGTATTTGGTTCCGGCTTCGACCCAATCTCTGTCAAAATTCTCAAGCTTGTATTTATAGCTGTTTTTTTCCGTCTGGCGATAGTTCAGCGCCGAAAACTCGAAGGCAAAGATGTAATCGTCATATTCCAGCGTAATTTCTTTAACTTGATTGGGCGCTTGCTTTAAGACGGTTGTGCCGCCGATCGCCACCGGCTTGTTGAACAGCAAAAAATTGGTGATCACCACCGGCGGGATGCGGATATTGTCTTGCAGGCTGTCCGGATGGAATACGACGAGGCCGTTTTTGCCGCCAAAGTAAAATTGGCCGTCCGGGCTCTTGTAACAGGCCCTGGGATTGAAGTTGTCGCCCGGTAAACCGTCCTGCTCGTCGTACCACGCAAATGCTTCGGTTTCCGGGTTGAACTTGTTGATACCTTTGTTTGTGCTCAGCCAGAGTTGGCCGTGACCGTCTTCCAAAATTCCAAAAATAAGATCATTGGACAGACCGTCTTTTTCCTTGTAAACCTTAAACGTTTGTTTGTCATAATCATACCGGTTCAGACCGCCGGAGGTGCCGACCCACAAGCG
>CAYOLL010000123.1:0-18307 GCA_964404765.1 uncultured Gemmatimonadota bacterium
TGCAAAAAGATTCCTTCGGAATGACAGTGTTCGACAAGTCGTTGACTAGTACACTATTTTAAAAAAAGATGCTTTCAGCATGACAATCTTGCCCTGTGCTTAACTTAATGACATTGGATGGACAGGATAAAATACTTTTGTACTTGCCTTTCCATCCTGTTCATCCTGTCTATCCATGTTCATATCCTTTTTAAATTCCATGCCACATAAACCTTGTGCCGGATAAAGAGTTCCATACGCGCGCTGTAATCGTCAGCAAATCGGCCTGAGTAGTGCGCTTGACCAGCAAAACTTTGCTCCGCAAACCGGTCAATGCGATAAATTAAAGGCAGATCTAAAAAAAGTCTTGGATTATGAAGAAGATTCGGTTATACTCTTTGCGTCGTCGGCCAGGAAATGGTTAGACAAGGAGATTTTGGGCGTAGAAAAGCGCTCCACCGACAACTTTCTGTAACGTGTTGAAAATACTGTAGTTATGAAAATGCCGGTCGTCGAGGGGAGAAAAAAGCGTGGTTTTGATCGCCAATGTGCGCCGGTCTGACCCGCGATGAAGCCTGTAAGTGATTACTGCTCTTTAACATAGTCAAAGTCGTCGTACCCCGGTGTTTTTACGTTATCGCCCATCGACGACAAAACGGCCCCAAAATTTTCGCTAAAAAGCACACTTAAGTGCTTATTTTTCAACGCCGCTTCAGCGGCTTCTAATCGCACTAATGTAGGATTGAAATTGAAATTGTGATGCAAGTTTGCATCTTGCATCTTTACCTTCTAATCGCACTAATGTAGGATTGAAATATCGGACTCAATGGCGGCGAAACTCATAGGGAACTCCTTCTAATCGCACTAATGTAGGATTGAAATAAAGGCGCAAAAGCGGACAGCCTCGGCGAGGCTTTCACTTCTAATCGCACTAATGTAGGATTGAAATCAGGCTTACAAATCAGGGGACGAGGCGATCTGCAAGCTTCTAATCGCACTAATGTAGGATTGAAATCCCATCGCCACCGATTGGATTTTGGCGCGGAAGCCGCTTCTAATCGCACTAATGTAGGATTGAAATGATCGAGCGCCACCTGGCCGCGAACCCCTCTCCTGCTTCTAATCGCACTAATGTAGGATTGAAATCTTTTTATGTCAAAAGTGATGCCACGGTGTCTATTCACTTCTAATCGCACTAATGTAGGATTGAAATTTTTGAACTCCTACTTTAGTTCGTTTCTGAAAGTTGCCGCTTCTAATCGCACTAATGTAGGATTGAAATCAAATTATGATCGCTGCATCTGGCCTCCGCGGCCATTCTTCTAATCGCACTAATGTAGGATTGAAATTTGGTATTTAGGGGTTCATTATAGACATGAAAATAACTTCTAATCGCACTAATGTAGGATTGAAATGACGGCTCATGGGAAGATTTTGTGAACACGTTGTACTTCTAATCGCACTAATGTAGGATTGAAATCTTGAAAAAATTTACAGTGTCAATTGATGAAATCCTCCCCTTCTAATCGCACTAATGTAGGATTGAAATTTGCCTACCCGGCAGCAGCCGGAACCGCCTACACGCTTCTAATCGCACTAATGTAGGATTGAAATTGTTTTCCCGGCGTTGGTCAAGGTATACGCGCTGCGCTTCTAATCGCACTAATGTAGTGTTGATTCTATGTTTCTTAAGTCTATGAAATATAAGCACTTAAGCCACATTTTAAAAGCCAGTTACTACACCATTACTACAGACTGCCTAATTAACTGCCATTTTTGGCTATTTTTGGTCAAAATGTTTCACAGAATGTTTAGTTAGGCAGCGAACCAATCAACCGCCGCGCCTCGTTAAGCGTGGCACTTTCAAAGGAGGATGCTATGGGACAGACGTATCAGTCGATTGTGATCAACGCCCCAGTGGAAAAAGTGTGACCGCGATCCGCGATTTCCACGATATGGGGTGGGCTCCCAATGTGATTACGAAAGTCGAAGTCATAGGTGATAAGAAAGGGGACGAAGTGGGTGCCGGACGAGTCCTCAATGATGCGTTCCGAGAAACGCTGCGGGAACTGAATAATGATGCTCGCAGCTTCGCGTACAGTATTGACGACGGCCCGCCCCCGGTGGCAAAGGCAGACATCAGCAACTACATCGGCAGGTTATCAGTTCGCCCGGTGACTGAAGGAGGAGGCACGTTCGTCGAGTGGTCGTCGGCATGGGAACGCAACGACAAAGCTACTTCGGAGTTTTGTCACGGCATCTACGTGGCTCTCCTTGCGGACATGAAAAAGAGTTTAGAACGCTGAACATAACGTCCCCCAGACGAATCGCTGCCCAACAACCGGTTGCACGCACCAAGTCCGTCAATATACCAAGCGTTGTTGCTCGGCCCGGCAAGGCTTGCTGCTCGCGTCAACGGCCTTCTCCAATTCAACGAAGGGCGGCGGTGGGTTTGGTAAGTCCGACGATCCAACGCCACAAAAGTTTCGTGATAGGCGGCAAGGTTGTTGTCACCGGCAGTGAGAATTGACACAAAAACGGCAGTATAAATTGATACACTTTGGCAAGTGGATTACCTTGATCTCTTCTTAACTAATAAAGTTTATTCACAAAAATAAAAAAAGCCGCCTACTGGTCAAAGTAGGCGGCTTTTTTAGCATTTCAGATTTAAGTAATAGCTCCTTTTTGCTCTTAAATTACAAATAATGCACAAGAAAAAGCACTTTATAGAATGTTAATAGAATTTGGCCCCCCTCTAATCACAGTTAAGACTGTATTTTGTATATTAACTGTATATTGACCCCCTCTAACGCACAGTTAAGGCACAACCCCGTTAATTAACATCCCAAGCCCCTCGGCCTTTTGCGCTTGTGTCGCTACACTTTCAAGATAATCTGACCGCGCTCAGCTATGAACTATTGACAAGGCCGGTAAGAAATGATATAATCGTGTTATGGCTTTGGAATGTTTTGGCGAAGGCTATAAAAAATAGGGGATTGATGTGCTCTACCTTCTTTCCGGTTTAATCTTTATTTTAGCCGTTTACTTTTCCGTTAAATACGGCTTACAACAGACAATTGATTTTATCAAAGCCCGTGGGTTAGGCGGTCTTTTGATTTTCTTGGTTTTTTTAACCTGTATCAAAGATAATACAATCGACAAACTCAGCTATGATAACCGCCGCCTGACTTCCAATAATAACGGGTTGCAAACCGAAACCGAAAATTTAAAAGCACAACTGGCTCTGGCCGAACGAAATAATACTGACCTTATTCAGATCGAAAAGTCAAAGGCAGTCATCGCTATTGCAGAACGAGATTCGCTCAATAAACTTTTAGAGGTTTATCTGACGACGGACGAAGGTTTATGGAAGGCGGCATTAGATTTAGAGGACGCCGGCAACTTGGAAAGCGCGTATCCCTATTATCAAAAGATAGTTGCCTGGCACCCCGGCAGCCAATTTACTGCGGCAGCATCAAAAAAAATTGATGACGCAAAAGCTTCGATCCGACAACGATTTAAAGAACTTAAAAAGGGTCTGAGCGTTACAAATGCAAATGCCGCGCTTCAAAAAATAGATGACTTTAGCTTGCAGGCGGAATTTGATTCTTTAACTTACACGCAATGCCAAGAATTACACGCAGACTATGCTAAATTAGCGGTAATAGAAGAAAATAGGAATAGGATTGCTAAAAAATTCGGGGTCGAGATTGTTGAGATAAAATCGTATTGGAGATTAATCGCAACAACGGAAAGCGCGATTTTAGCGCCCTGTATTAAACTGAAAATTAAAAATGTTGGGGATAAATCGCTGGAATCATTATGGCTTTTAACCTCATTTGATGATATTGCAAAAAAAGAGCAATTTGGCAACTGCAAAACCAGTATAGTATCCTCAATGGATTCCCCCTTAAAAGTAGGATTTTCAAAAGAGGCGCTCATTAAAAGTGATACCGGTATAAATATGATTGGTATGCTTCTGGGCAACCTTGCTCTTACTGAGATTTTGGCATATCCAGAAAAAGCGAAGGAGAAATTACCGGAATTACAAGCAAATATTTATATTGATCCGCTTGGTTTTTCCAGCGAAAACGAGCTTCTTTTATCCCTGGATATTGATAAAAAAGTCATGCCGGGATTAAATTGAGTAAGTAACCAAGCTGATAGGGTAGCGTCGAGTATCATCCAGTTCATTCGCTCAGAATTTGGCACTTAGCCACATTCGGTTCTAAAGAACTTTCTGTATCTAACCAGGCCCCAAGCTTTAAAATACCTGCTTTGATTGCGTCAATATTAGTCTGCATTATCTACCTACCTCCTGCATACTGCGCTGCACGTCGAACGGCTTTCAAACAAAACATGTTTTCGGGCTACGTTGGTCTCGTCACATCCAACGCCATGATTATAAGATAGCGTTGACATCAGCGTTTATATTTTGCTCCACATGCCGGGCATAGTTTTGACTCTTTATTTAGCTCGTTTCCACAGTTACGGCACACATATCGCTTTTGTCGGGCAATCGAGAACCCATATAAAAGGATAATAAAACCGGCAATAGGCCCGATAACCGTAAAAAAGGTGAAAATAATGAGCGCAATCCCCAAAAGCTCCAGCAAACAGCCAAAACCAATCTTATCTTTGGCGATCTCTTTTTTGGTGGGGTAAAAAAGTTCTTGATCCATTTTAGTCTCCTGCTAAACAAAGTGAAGCTGTTAAGTTGAACGCTAAAATATTAACATCCGGTCATTTCAATTAAGCAGATAGTGCAATAGATGTTAGTCAAACCAGGACAACTTTTTGGCTTTATCAACTTTTGGCGAAGATATTTCGCTGAATTGACAATCTCTTAAAGATACGGTCAACAACTTTCCCCGGCATCTACCGTAAAGCTTTACTTCCATACCCTTCTTAAGTTCAGCTATAATTTGCTCGTACGACTTATCAAAATAGCAGTCTAATGAAAAAAATGAATCTTGTACTTTCAGGCTGATGTAGATATCGTTACCAAAACCCTTCTTAATACCATCTACTGTGCCGGAAACTAGCAAAACTTTGTCTTTATACTTAATATCGGAAGCAACTTCATTACTATTATAATCCGCGATAATTGTATTAGCCGCCACAGACTCTATATTTGGCTCGACATGTTGATCAGCAGTTGGCCATTTGGCCAAAATAAGCTGACCCGTTGAGTCGTAATCGGCAATCATGCTTTCACTGCCATTCTCGTTATAGGCAATAAATCTCATTGCATAGCTAAAACTACCCATTACCAAACTACCATTTGTCCCATAGCGCGCTATATGGGTTAATCTGTTTTTATCGTCATATTCAGCTTTCCTTATGGCATAGCCTTCGGGGCATAACGCCGATTGTCCATTTGTTCCAAAAAGAGCTTCTTCAACAAGATTTCCGTTCTGATCAAACTTCCGCTGTACGCTAGCATATCCCCTGTTACACAATATCAACTGACCGTCTGTACCAAGCAACGATTCTTCAATAAGATTATTTTTTTCGTCATAATGTGCCCGAGCAATCGCAAACCCTTCACTACTTATGATTGATTGCCCGTCTGTGCCAAAATATTTTGTTGCTGTCGAATTACCATTTTCGTCATATTCTTTTTGAGCGACCGCATAGCCATCTTTGCTTAAGATCGGTTTTCCGTCCACGCCATAGTATGCCGTTTTTATCAAACGATTATTATTATCAAATTCCCTTTGCATAGAGGCATAACCGTCTTTAATTTGAAAAGGTTGTCCATATATATCAAAATATGATTCCTCAATAACATTTCCTTTGTCATCATATCTCAAACGAGCAGACGAGTACCCATTTTTGTACAAAACCGGTTTCCCGTCTATGCCAAAGAATGAAGCTGCAATCAAGTTATCTTTTTGATCATACTGTTTGCTTACAATCGCATACCCATCGTCGAGTAGCACCGGTTGCCCATCTACTCCAAAAAATTTCGCTTCAATTACGTTGTCTCTTTCGTCGTTTTTCCAACGGACGTAAGCATAACCACTCTTATTTAATATAGGCTGCGCGTTTATGTCAAAATATGCCTCTGCAGCACGATAACCATAGCCATCATATTTCCATCGAATAGATGCATAGCCATCTTTGTGCAAAACAGGCTGTCCGTCTATTCCAATATAAACTTCCTCTATCGTGTTACCCTTGTCGTCATGTTTCCATCTTGACGTTGCATAACCATCTTTGCTTAAGATCGGTTTTCCGTCCACGCCATAGTATGCCGTTTTTATCAAACGATTATTATTATCAAATTCCCTTTGCATAGAGGCATAACCGTCTTTAATTTGAAAAGGTTGTCCATATATATCAAAATATGATTCCTCAATAACATTTCCTTTGTCATCATATCTCAAACGAGCAGACGAGTACCCATTTTTGTACAAAACCGGTTTCCCGTCTATGCCAAAGAATGAAGCTGCAATCAAGTTATCTTTTTGATCATACTGTTTGCTTACAATCGCATACCCATCGTCGAGTAGCACCGGTTGCCCATCTACTCCAAAAAATTTCGCTTCAATTACGTTGTCTCTTTCGTCGTTTTTCCAACGGACGTAAGCATAACCACTCTTATTTAATATAGGCTGCGCGTTTATGTCAAAATATGCCTCTGCAGCACGATAACCATAGCCATCATATTTCCATCGAATAGATGCATAGCCATCGGAGAGTAAAATCGGTTGTTCAAAAACATCAAAGTATGAGGTTTCTATTGGGTAACCACTCTGATTATATACACAAATCATTTTGTGGAAACCGTCGGTTCGCTTTAATGGAGATCCTGTGGCTGTTTTATAAGTCACAATTTTTTTATTGGGCTGTCTTTCTATTTCAATAAAAGCACTTACTTGTCCCTTATCTGTAGAATAGTACGCAAGTTGTGTTACCTGTTTATGAGCATTAAGTCGGTAAACGAGATGAGATGTGCAAAATAGGCCATTCAGCGAAAAGGGTTTTTCTTTTTTGAAATAGAACATTTGTAGAGTAATGGAGTCAGTCTTACCATAATTCAATTTTATTCTGGTATAGGTACGTTCCAAAAAACTAAATGCAACTACCGTAGAGGTAGAGGAATCAACACCAGAATGCTTATATTTTGCAACGAATTGTGTTGGAAAGTTGTTTTTATAAGAGACTTCAATAAACTTCCCTGAATAGTTTGACATATCTTTTATTTCATAGTTCGCTATTCGGCTCGACAAGAAATCTTTTTCAGGCAGGCTAACGAATACTTCGGTAGATGATAGTTCATCCAGACAGGTCACGTTGTAGGCAACCTTGATCTGGCTTTTCTGCGCAGTCAACCGATCGCTAAGCCATGAACTTATTTTTTCGCAAGCTACGAAGGATAGTGAAAATAAAAGCAAGAATATGCATACGAGAATTCGGTTCATTGGAAACTCCATTTTACTGGGAATCAATTAGTTTTCACTTTGCAATTTCATTCGCCCTCAACGCGGCTTCTAACTAAACGACAGAAAACTGAACAGCGTTTCTTGCCGCGCAATCAGCCGCTTTAAGGCCGCGTTTTCGAGCCGCAAAATGTCTTCGTTGTTTTCTTCCACGAGATTTACTTCCATACCCTTCTTAAGTTCATTCTACCGGCGAAAGAACTGCCATATTTTGACCCATAGGCCGCTTTTCCCCGTTCCGATAGCCTGGACAACTTGGACAGCCGCCGCCGAATCGTTTTGTCAGATGTTTTGCAGTATGCCGCCGCTTCTTTTACGCTTAAAAATCCTTCCACAGATGCCCGCCATTCGCTTAAAGCACTTGGACACCCTGGACAATCTTAGCGCACTAAAAGGCATTTGTCAGCGAAAAACTAAAAGCAGCACATTTTCAATCTATTTCAAGACGCTGGAAAGCAAGCGGCAACAATTCACGAATAACTACCGGCATTTCTCCGACATTGGATAAATGCCGGTGGTTTTGTTTTGAAACTACGCAAGTTTTTGCAAGTCTGGATAAATTTGCTAAGAAAGAAGAGACACAAAAAGCCGCCTACCATTCCACCGGTAGACGGCCTTTTTATTCATCGCGAATTTGACTGGAAGTGGCCTTTTAAGCCACGATCTACTATCCTGCAGGATAAGTGTGCCAGAATAGCGCCAACGCCCTGTATAGGCCATTTGTGAGCGGCTAAAACCAAAAGCAACACGTTTTCGGCCCGTGGTCGGTGAATTTTGTTCACCGACCTCATCGTGATAACGGGTGAATTAAATTCACCCGTTCCGATAAGCGATTTTAGGTTAATGGTGCGGATTCAGCACCCGTTCCCCTCCAATAGAGTCTATCTTATAGTTGCTCATCTACCCTCCAGACAATCAATTCGCGTGTCAGGACAAGAAAAATTTTATGTTCTTTGGCATAATCAACCATTTGTGCGTTGTATTGCTGGCTTGAATACGGGCATGAAATACGGTTTTCAAGCGTCAAATTTTTGGCCTTGATACCGCTCATTATCTGAAAAACATGGTCGGTAAATCGCTTTTTTTCCGCTTTCCACTGCGTCGGTTGAATCAGTAAGGCGATAAAACCTTTAGATTGCTTTTTGGCTATGCCGTTGATAAGGGCACACATGTTGCGCGTAAAATCTTCAAGCGGCATGTTTGCCAAATCTTCAGGATCAGTGGAGTATTGATTTTCAGCTTGTTTCCAGTAGGGTGGGTCAAGGTAAGTCAACGTAACATCCGACCAACGATTGTGAAGTGGGGGCAATTCCTGTAACACGTCCAGCTTGCGAATCTCTGATTCACGCTCTACAATCGGTTTTCGATCACTGACCCAGTAGCGACGTGACCGCTTTATACATACGTCAATTGTCGATCCGCCGCCGCCAAACGGATCAACCACAATGTCAAATGGCTTGGTATAAGCATACAGCAGATTTTCAACAATGCGCTGCTCGCTGTTACCAAAATGGCCGACTTCATTCGTCTTTTTGGCGAATGTCCATACGTTGTATAGCTCTGGTGTGAAGTCTTCAAAGGATGATGACTTTACCACATTTGGTTCTAAAGAACTTTTTGTGGCAAAGTGCTCTGTTTTTCGCCGGACTGTTTCATCAGAAACATTTCCAATATCGTTGGCAATTTCTTCATGCGAATAGCACGCCAGCCACATTTCCATAATCTTGGCGTTAAGGTTCTTTTCGTCGTTCTCTCTGTGTGCCTTTGTAGACTCCAAAGCGAAGGCTTTTGAGACAGCGACGGCCTTTGCAATAGTATCCAGCGTATAGCCATACTTGGCATAAAGATTCAGGCAGTTTTGCCGCTTTTCTTCCGTTGTCAATTGCTGGCCGTGAGAACTGTTTAACTCAATGGCCTTTAACAGTTCGTCTTTTGTTTCCAGAATTTCCGGCCATTGATAGGCCGTAACCGATACGCCGTCTAACTTTCCATCGGCCTTTTTCAAATAGGCCAGGTGTCGGTGTCTACCGTCCAAAAGTTTGTTGTTCGCGCTGACATGGATAAAATTTCCTTGTGCCTCAATTGCCTCTAAATTAGCGGCATACTCTTGCACCTTCGCCGGATTGTGCGTCTTGCGCGGATAAATCGTTCCGTCAAATTTGACATCAGACAGTTTTAATTGAATCTTTTCCACAGGATTTTCCTTTCTGGTAGTTAATTAATTCTGAAATTGCTCTCAAACCTGATCAATATTTTACGCAAAGATTCTCACCCGTCACGCTGATCAGTCGCCGCGCCGCAGACCGATACCGGATTTTTGCCGGATTTTGCGCAAGATTTTCTACATTTTTACCTCCTCGTTATGATCCCAAAATGCCGGGTAACCGTCCTTTAGCGCCCACGTAAAACCGGGGTTGCGCTCTATCAGATAATCAGCCAAATCAAGCCCACGTTGCCGCGCTGATGTATCGGCAATCTTTTCCAAGATGTTAACGACTTTGACCCTGCAGCCGTATGTCCGTTGAATTTCAGCGGCCCGCGCTGTCCACTTGGCGAAGGCTTTACCGTCGATGGACAGATCAGGAAAGAACGTGATAGACTTCCCGGCCAACGGCGCAAATTTGGCAAGCTGAAGGCCGTCCAGCGTGCCAGCCGCAAGCCAGGTGAACTGATCGAAGTAGACGCTGGCAACAATAGCGGTTTTTTCAGCTTCGGCAACGGCAATTGGTTTAGATTCCGTGCTGATTTGATGTAGGCCAAACAAAGCCTGATTGAGGACAAATTCGTCTTGGGACAGCTTTCCTTTTGACTTTAAGATGGTATGAACCCAATAAGCCGGAAATTCCTTGCCATAGGCGTGAACATGACGCCGATGTCCCTCGGCGTCATAGTCGATCAACTTACCGCCGTGGACACGCCCGGATTCGTCTATCTGCCAAAAACAAACCGCGCCGCCAGTCTCTGGTGGCCAGGCCAGGGACGTGCCAATCCTGAATCGTTGGATCAAGGTATCCGTCAAACCATCACCAAACAACCCGCGAAGCCAAACGACAAAGCTGTTTTTCTCGTAACGAGTCATAGACTTGCGGACAAGTTCCGGGTCGTGGTAACTGACCGGCTTAGGATCAGCCGTAACAGCCCGGCCCGCCTTAGACGCGCCGCTTAAGCCGGTTTTTAGGCCGTTGGGCGCGTTTTCTTTAGGCGGACGCTGGTGATAGCCGCAGGAATTTTCACGGTCACAACGGCCATACTCCGGAGAAATGACCGCACCGGTCTGGTCAAGGTAAAAGTGGAAGCGTTTTTGACGGCATGACGGGCACGGGTGTTTTGTTGATCCGGTTTCAAGCTGATACTGAAGTTGTGTCATCATAGTATTTACCCTCTTTTTAAAAGTTGATTCACGTGAATCACTTGTGAATCAACCTAACATCTTCATTTTTAACGAGTTAAGCTTGATTCAGTGATTCACTCACTGAATCAGTGAATCACTGAATCACGTGAATCAGTGAAGAAATCAACTTAAGTGATTTAAAAAGTGAATCAACGAATCATTACTTAAGATATTGATAAATATATATTTAAGTTGATTCAGCTTGATTCATTTTGATTCAAAGTGATTCATTTTGATTCACGTGAATCACTTTGATTTACTTTTGTTTGACTCATTTATAATTCGACTGACTTTTGCTTGACTAACACCCACTTGCTCTGCAATTGACCGTTGTGTTTTTCCGCTGCCATTGAGTTGTAAAATTTTTGCGATCAATTCTTCGCGTTTATCCTCTGTCAATTCTCTGAGATGTTCCGATTCGTGTCCGTACGCAATGAATTCAAAACCGAGAAAGTTTTCTTTGTTTTTGCCTAAACTGCAGACGACAACATTATCGGCATCGTATGACATTGCACAATTCCTGACTTTAATTTGTTTCAAATAGCGTACGCCGCTGTCTTTGGCTGATTCACCCAACGTAAACGCCGAATCCGCGAAGTTGATCAGCATTTTTGACCCTGCCAAATCATTGCGGGTCAACGGTTTGCTCAAATCTCGTTTCGGTGTATGAGCAAGGACGAGTATTGACAGATTCAACGCTGATTTTAGCTTCTTCAGCTTCTTCATCAACGGTAGTGCATCCTTCGCCCGTTCTGTTTCGGTTCGTAGGAATGTGATGTTGTCAATAACGACTACCCGCACGCCCTCCTGGATGATTGCCTGTTCGAGGCATTCAATCAGGTAATCTTCAAACGGCTGATCCGCTGGCTTGTTAAAGTCCGACGACATTTCCGCACGGAGAAAATTTGGCGAAAACTCATAATGATCAACGCATGTTTTTGAATCCGCGCTTTTAGCTGAGTAGCGAATCTCAATTTGTTTGTCGGATAGTTCAAAATCGAAGTATAGAACTTTTTGTTCGGCTGATTCAATTTTGATTTGGCCGTTGAAAATGCTGGAAGCCGATGCGATGGCGTTCGCGATTTGTGTCGCTAAAGCAGACTTCCCCGCGCCGCTTTCGGCAAACAGGATGCAAAGCTCATTTTCAAACCAAAACGAATCAAAAAGCATGTTCGACATCGGTCTTGTTGCGGCTTCGGCAATCCAATCATTAGCGCTTTTGGTGATAAACAAATCACCGCCGCGCCCGGCATGTTTATTGCCATTCGCTGTCGGCTCTGGCTCTGGTGACAGCCGGTTAATCTCTGTAATGATAACGCGCTGAAAGCCGTTTTCCCCTTGCCCGGCATATTCGGCCCTTGCGCCGCCGGGTAGCGGCGCAAGGTTTTGGACGTGATTAACTTTTCCGTTCATCAATAACCCCCGCATAAATTTGGGTTGTCGCTATGCTTTTATGATCCAGCAAGGATTGAACGACGTCACCGCCTTTGTTTCCGACAATGTAGTCAGCGGTTTCGGCGGCAATCGCTTTTCGGAGAATGTCAGGCCGGCCCGCTTTGATCCACTTTTCAATTTCGCGCCGGCTAAAGCGGATACGCTTTCCGACTTTGAAAAAGGGGATTGACTTACGAAAAGTTAATTCGTAAATGTAGCTGGGGCGATAATCGCAAAGTTCAGCTACTTCTTTTACGCCGATCAAGTCAGCATCCGGCTTTTTATCGGTTGCGCTTGCTTCGAGAATTGCTTCTTTAACAGCCGTTTTGACCAGGGCTTTTAAATCGGTTTCGTTCCAGTTTGTCATTGTGATACTCTCCATACTTTGATCCTCTCTTTTTGACAGGTTAAAATCAGTTATTTGAATTACCTGCCAAAGATACAGGGAAGTTTTAAGTAGCAAAAGTGATAGCAACGAAAAAAATAAGATTTTTTTTCATATCATAACTTTAGCAAAATAAACATGTTATACAATGTTAGAGGTTTGCTAAAGTTTGCTAAAGTTTGCTATTTTTGCGTTATAATTTGACGTTTTTTGCCATTTGGCAGACAAGCCAGGCCGCCCATGAGCGACGGCCCGGCTTTCATTGCGTAACGGATTGCGTATCTACTTCGCAGGCTTTTGCTTACGCGATTTGATACCGCGCTTGCCAGGCACGAAGCCATGAAACGCTAATTTATGCTCTTCACAACAAAAACGCTGCCAGTCCACCACGCGCTTATAAGTCGCGCTACAATGCTCACAAACGCCATTTCCAAGCCCGGTATTAACGGTTGCGTTTAACGGTTGCGTTACGGTTGCGTTTAACGGTTGCGTTACGGATTGCGTGTCCGGCTTCACTTCCGCCCTTGGCACGTCGGCCTCAATGCCGCCGCTAAAGCCCCTGACAACCCTCTCTTGTGGCTTAGCCGTCGGTGTAGCTTTTGCCGTCGTTGGTTGGCGTCTATCTTGCACATTGTTCGGACACCGCCCGCTGTCTAACGATTCGCCGCAAGCACTACAAAAGCTCATTGCCGGGCCAGCGCCGCTCAAAATGTGGCCGTCATTATCAGCGACAATCTGCCCGCGCCGCATTTCCGACCGCGGTACCATGGCCGATTCTTCGTCACGGATTTCGTCATTGTCGGCCTCTTTGAAAACGTGCTTATTCCGTAACTTCCAGAGCATGAAACCGAATTGACCTGATCCATAGAGGATTAATTCCAAGATGATCGACATAATCAGCGAGAAGGCCGCGCTGACCATATCCGGCGATGTCTTGAAGATTTCAGCGACAGTTGTATACGCCGGTGACAATGCGCTACCGCTGGTCACGGTGAAGGTTTGGACTTGCCCGGATACCGCGCCGCGCTGCGCCTGCAATGCCGCCAATTCGTCGTTAGCCTTTTCCAGAGACGCACGGACTTGCCGGTGGTTGCCGGGTTGCAGCTTCGGGTCTAAGGCGGCTAAATCGGCGCTTAAGGCCGCTACAACTTCCTGCTTTTGGCCAAGCTGACCGTCAATATCCCCGGCCATGCCCTGTAAATCTCGAAACTTTGCGTCACCGGTCAACGCCGCCATATTCCCAAGGTGATCTTGATTCTTAAAAAATGCGAATGACAGCCAAATCG
The DNA here is from genome assembly GCA_964404765.1 of uncultured Gemmatimonadota bacterium. GTDB lineage: Bacteria > 4572-55 > 4572-55 > 4572-55 > 4572-55 > CAYOLL01. Next base: position 13,924 of record CAYOLL010000123.1, read on the forward strand.
AAAAGCAGGCACAACAAATGAACACGGTCATTGTGATACGTCGGGCATTCTGCCAACCCATCAGACCGGCCAGTGCGAATAGGAAGCCGGATACGATCTTGGTCAACTCCGCCGCAACACAAAACAGCGTGTTACTGACAACTTCCACGCCGCTTGTGCCTTGTGCCATCAGGATTGACAACGAAAGCACAAACGAAGCGATGCCCGCCGTCGCGCTGATGACCAATACCGACGCTTTTACATAGGTTGGTATGGCTTTGAATTGATGCTGATGGATCATCGTGCACCCAAGCCTTTCCCGGTAGCGCAAGGATACCACGAATGAAAGTCATCTTTTGACGGCGTGACTTTATTGGCCGCGCAGAAGTCAAGATAGCGTTCCCAACAGGTCAATTGTTGCCAGCCGCCCGGATAGATCGGCGGCGCGATGTTCGGCGATAACGGCGTATCCAGCACTTTCCGCAAGTGCGCGTCAAAGGCCGGATTGCTTGACTTGGGCAAGACCGTAAACGTGTCGGACTTGGCCGCCGTGCTCTGGCTGACCTCTGCATCAAGCAGCGCATAAATGACAGCCTGCTGTTCCTTCACGACCGCCGCCAATTGCGCTACTTGCGCCGCTAAAGCCGTATCAGGCTTAGCCGGTTGCGCCGGCGTCGGTTGCCAGGGCCACGCGCTCGCCGTCGTTGCGCTCAGGGCAATGACCGTGATGATGATAAATCGTCTCATAGTTGCTCCTTCGTTGAATGTAAAAAACAGTGGTTGAATGGGACAAATAAAAAAGCCGCTGTAGTGCGCCAGAAACGCTCTACAACGGCTTTAAAATTAGGCTTGCACAAATGTGCCAAACCCTTTATTTTATTCGCTGTAGGCCGTTTCTGACGGTTTACATGTGGCCCGCGCCGTTAGTTTGTCCGCCAAGAGAAGCCAACGGTTGCGGGTTACTTTTTTATTGCCCGGTTGAAGAAAAATCAGTTTGTTTGCCGGGTCACCTTCTTTCTTTTAAATATTGCTTTGATCTTCTCAACTCTATTTGCTATGTCCGGTAATTCGCACTCTATAAGGGTTTTCTTAACCCATTCATAATCATCATTGACGAACGTATCTTTATACTTTCCAATACTTTGTGCAAGGTTTTCCGCTTCAATCTGGATACCTGTCAGCATCTGGATCAACTTCAAATCACCCTCTTTAACAAATTTTTTATCGCCGGTGTCCATCAGCACATAGGCCAGCAAGACGCGCCGGCCTTGAGTGCAGTCAGCGTACAGCTTTCTCAATTTCCAGCCGCCTTTGCCGCTTTGGTCAAATGCCGGTTCGCTGTCATCCGGCTCGGTGTCCGGCTTGGTTGCCGCTTCGCCGGGTGCAAGGTTAGCTTTGATCGTTTCAAGAATTGTGAGCAGGGTTAACAAGCCTTTTCTCCATGCGAATTTATACCAATCCCCTATATACAAATCTTCTTCTTTGGGTTGTATAGCTTTCAACTGCAAAATGTAGTGGCTATCGTTCCCAAATTGATGGCGTACAATCATTTCAGCTTGCATCAAGATTCGTGTAATCTCTGGTGTTTTAAAATCAAATGGCGAGTCAACCAATTGATAGTCGTCGTCCTCAATCGCTTGCCAGATTTGTTGCCAGTGCTTTTGTTGCAATCCATCAACATCAGCAATCAATTTTTCTATCAGTTCTAATGGTTTCATTTACTTAGATTCCCACATTTTCGTAATAGCTTCCTGCTTTTTCTTGTCAATAACCCGCGCATAGATTTGGGTTGTCGCGATACTCTTATGATCCAACAGCGATTGAACTACTTCCAGCGGAACATCTTTTGTCAAAGCATACGTGGCGAAAGTGTGCCGTGCGACGTGAAATGTCAGGACTTTCTTTAAGCCGGCAGCAGCAGCTAAGGCTTTTAGCTGAATATTGACATAAGACGCGGACGGTAAACCGTCAAACACTCTACCGTCGGTTTTTGGAAGTCCGGACAAGATTGTCTTAGCCTGGTCAGCCAGCGGTATAGTAGTCCATCGCTTTGTCTTTTTGCTGAAGTATTGCAAGCTATTTTCTTCAATCTTGACATCTGACCAAAGCAGGGGGGATACGTCGCTCCAGCGTAAGGACGTATAGCAGCTAAACAAAAAAGCCTTGTGCACAATCGGCCATACGTCATCCGGGTTCGGCGTGGCAGCTTCTACGGCCCGCAATTCGCTTTCGGTCAGATATTCGCGTTGGGGCTTAGTCATTTTCGGCTTTTCAAGGAACGTAAATGGATTTTTCATGACTATTTTTTTATGGATTGCTTTACGCCAAACCGTCTGCAAGCGTCGCAGATAGTCCGCCGCCGTGTTAGAGGACACTTTCAAGAGAAGCCAAGCCTTGTAAGCTTCAAGCCATTCTTCATTCACTTGTGCGAATTTCAACCGCTCTATGCTTAAGACGCTTTTGCAATACTCACGCAAGGCAGACAGCGCCGTCTTGCCCGCGCCGGTCTCGTCGGTCAGGCTAAAGAACATGATGAGGTCGGCATCGCCTTTACCAATCGTCAACAGCGTCGGATCAATGACGAGCTCACGCTCACGCGCTGACCGTGCTTCTTGCACTTGTAACCAGATTTCCTTGTCAACCGGTTTGATCCGGCTTTTCTTGGTGTAATCTTCCGAAACGAAAAGACCGGTTTTTTCCCAATGCCGGTGGCCCTGGTGATAGACATCAAGCCAAATTCCCCAAGCTTTCCGCGTAAACGAATATTGCGCCCGAATTTTAACACCCATTGTAGAAACTCCATTTTTGTAGTCGGTTAGTAGTAGCTGTTTTCACAAGCTATACAGCAGTTCATACGTAATCTACTACAAACTTAACGAATAGTATATAACTTGTCAAGCACTAATTAAAGGCTTAATCGCTTTATTTTCAAATATAATAACAACTAATGTCTGTAATGTTTCACGTTCATTTATGCCTTAGATTTCTGTATCAACACTAATGTAGGATTGAAATTGACGTTCAGCGAGCCGGTGACGGGCAGGATCAGTTCTTCTAATCGCACTAATGTAGGATTGAAATAAAAGCGGAGTTTGACTACATACTGCTCTCCGGGCCTTCTAATCGCACTAATGTAGGATTGAAATGAGCGTCCGTGCTAAAACGAGATTGCCGCCAGCGCAGCTTCTAATCGCACTAATGTAGGATTGAAATTAACTCCATACCAGATAAGCAAATGCAACCTAATTCCTTCTAATCGCACTAATGTAGGATCGTTACTTTGCCCGTAACTTCCGGGTGGATCATAGCTTAAAAAATATCTGGTCTAAAACGCGGGACAAATTTTTGTTTTTGGCGATATTTTGACACCTGTTCCTTTTGACACAAAAGCTAAATTTAGGAAATGGCTGCGGCATTAATGTCTATTTTTTACTTCTAAGCTTTAGCATTTTTTACAAAAGAAAAGCCGCTCTACCGGGTGTAGGGCGGCTTTTTTTTATTGGGCCAGAAAGCTATTTACGGCGAATCCGGGCTTATTTGCTTTTCATGTGCTTTTGCCGGCTTTCGTCAGGCAAGGGTAAGCCTGTGATCGTTTTTAGAGTGATCGCGCGATTTGGGCCGCGTCCGCCAGGCTGTTGACAACATAAGTAGCCCGGGTGCGGTCAGGGTCAATCGGATGGCCGGTTTTGACAAGAAATGTGTGGGTGATACCGGCGTTTCGACCGGCTTCGATATCGCTTTCTTTATCGCCGATAAGCAACGCGTGGGGCAAATCCAGGTTAAAGCCGCGTTGGGCTTGCAGGATCAGGCCGGGCTTGGGCTTGCGGCAGGCGCAGTCGATCCGGTAAGGGCCAATGCCTTTTGTCGGATGATGCGGGCAGAAGTAGGTTTTGGCAATAGTGATCTCTTCACGGGCGAATTGGGCGATCATCCAGGCATTCAGGCGATAAAAATCCGCTTCGGTATAATAGCCGCGGGCAATGCCGGCCTGATTGGTAATTACAATCAGCCGATAGTTCAGGGTCTGCAGCTCCCGGCAGGCGTCAAATACGCCGGGCAGGAAAATAAAGTCTTCGATTTTGTGGACGTAATTGGTTTCGACATTAATTACGCCGTCGCGGTCTAAGAATGCGGCACGGGTTATTTGTGGCATTTTGCGATTTTTTATCCTGAATTATTCACCACGGAGTATACTAAATGCACGAACAGGTTGTCATTTAAGTAATTATAAATTGAAAATTACAAATTATAAACGATAAACAGACAGGTTGGATTAATTTTGAAAATGACATTGCAATGCCTAATTTTAAAGGTACAACGTTTATAATTTAAAAATTTACAATTAATCATTTAACGCAAGATTATACAGCGGCGATTTTCAGCCGTCTGTATCAATCTTTGTTAA
>CAYOLL010000124.1:0-18276 GCA_964404765.1 uncultured Gemmatimonadota bacterium
GTAACTTATGAAATCGTCAATGGTTAAAGAACGGACACTAATGCTTCGCAAGGTTCATTTTAACCTGTTTTTGTGAGAATACGATTTTCTAAATGTGATCCAACATATCGGTCAAGCGCTTCACGTCTTTATCATGCCCAAAAACGACCAGAATATCGTTCTCTAAAATTTGATCATCCGGGCGCGGCACAGCATGGATTTTCTCGCGGATGACATCGTGGCCGAGAATATTTTTTCCGATCTCGCGCCGCTTGATGGTGACCAGGTTGACCCGATAGGTTTCGCGCAGTTTTAGCTCAACCAGGGTTCGCCCGACAAATTCATGCGGGGACTTGAGTTGAACGATGCTGTAATCGTCGCCAATTTCCATCTGATCCAGAAAAATGCCGGAAGCCAGGCTATTGGCCACCCGCAGGCCGATCATTTCTTCGGGCAACACCACCATCTCGCAGCCGAGTTGCTCCAGAATTTGGCGCTGCAGAAAGGTAGCGGCCCGGGCGACAACGCGCGGCACACCCATTTGCTTGAGCAAGACCAACGTCAGCAGGCACTCTTCAAAGTTGCCGATTCCGACGACGGCGGCATCCACCGACGCCACTTCCTGCGCTTCCAGTGCGGCGCGATCCGTGCTGTTGAGCTGGACGGCGATCATCACCTTATCTTTGATCTGCTCGATCAAATCCATGCTTTTGTCAATGGCGATGACTTCGGCTCCCATTTCCGCCAATGACACGGCGACCTGACGGCCAAATAAGCCGAGCCCGATGACGGCAAAGCGTTTGGTCATCCGATTTGCACTCCTTCGGTCGGATATTGGTAATTTTGCGGTTGTTGCTTTTGACTCACGGCTAAGGCCAGGTTGAACGGGCCAATACGACCCAAAAACATGGTCAGTATAATCAACAGCTTGCCGAACGGGCTGAGCGTAGGCGTAATGCCCGTGCTCAAGCCGACGGTGCCGATGGCCGACACGGTCTCGAACAAGATTTGGACGGGACGGACACTCGGCTCGGTGATGGAAAGCAGAAAGGAAACGATCATCACGACGATGGCATAGAGCGTCACGACAACCAGCGCTTGAAACAGGACACTCATGGGAATGACGCGCCGAAACATCTCCACGCGGGTTCGACCGCGCGCGGCCGAAACAACCGCTCCGATCAATATGCCAAAGGTGGTCAGCTTGATCCCGCCGGCCGTGGAGCCCGGTCCCGCGCCGATAAACATCAGCATCATGCCCAGAAGCAGCGTGGAATCGTGAACCGCGGAAAAGTCGACGGAGTTGAAGCCCGCCGTGCGAAAGACGACCGATTGAAAAAAGGCCGCCAGAATTTTTGTGGGAAGCGGCAGTTCGCGCAGACTTTGGTGATATTCCAGCGCAAAAAATAAACATCCGCCGCCAAAGATCAGGATGGTCGAAATAATGAGCGTCAGCCGGGATTGGATAGACAGTGCGAAAGTCATCTTGCCAGCCGCTTGCCGGGCCAGAAGTTTCCGGAAATCCGTCATCACGCTGAATCCCAATCCGCCCAAAATAATCAGCCCGGCCAACGTCAGGTTGACGGGCACGCTTCCCACAAATGGCATGACACTTAAGGAAAATGTGGAAAAGCCCGCGTTGCAAAAGGCGGATATGGCGTGAAAAATGGCGTGATACCCGGCGTCGCCTGCGGGAAAGGCCGGGCGCCAGGTGGCAAACAGCAGCGCCGCGCCAATGGTCTCGATGCACAGCGTTGCCACAAAAATGGCCCGCACGGAGCGACCCAACTGGGCCAGATTCTCCGCGCTGAGCGCGTCCCGCAGAACTATCTTTTCCCTTTGGCTCAGCGCTTTACCGGAAAGATACGTAAAAAACGCTGTGACGGTCATTATACCCAATCCGCCTAACTGAATCAAGGCTAAAATAATGAGTTGTCCCGTGCGGGTAAAGACCGTGGCCGTATCAACGACAATCAACCCGGTGACGCATACTGCGGATGTGGACGTAAACAGGGCATCCAGAAAGCTGATTTTTTGCGTGGTAGCGGCCGGCAGCATCAGCAGGACGGCTCCCAGCAAGATAATGCCGGCAAAACCGATGGACACAATTTGCGCCGGAGAGATATTTTTGCGCGAAAGGGTTTGATTGAGCCGGATCAGACCCAAAAATAAATTGGCCACCAGATACAATTGCGTCCACACAATTTGTAATTGCAAGAGTAAGGCCGGTGAAATTTGATTCTGTTCGATTAACGCCGGGGAGAAAATTTCCAGGAAGATAATCTGGATGAGGACGCTGCTGCCCAAAAGATATTTGATTTTATGCTGCGCGATATACCGTCTGCGCTGACGATTGAGAATCAGACGCAGGAGGGCTTCCAGCAAGAAGCCAAAAACAAGAAATTGCTGACCTAAAAGCGCCACTTGTAGACTAAGTGGTGACAGGAAAAATCCGTATTGCAAAACTAAAAGCAACGCGCTTACGCCAAAGGATAGGAGCATCAACCATTGCAACCGGCGCTCAAAACGGCCCTCTTGCTCCGGGGTGAGCACAATTGGCGCGGTCAGTTTGAGTCTTTGGAATCGTTTCCGTCCGTGTCGCCAAATGAATCGCGCATTTTGCAGCATGATTTCCCTCAAACCGGGCCGTTTGGCTCAGGGCAGCATTTCGCTGAAGCTGTTGCGCAAGCCATCCAGGATAAAGCTGACGGCTTTGGCGCAGATGAAAATGTAGAGAATACGGGTCACGACCGACACGCCGATGCGCCCGATAACAGCTTCCACGTAGGCTGTCAAATATAGCAGCGGCAGAATGGTAGCGTAGACCAAAACCGCGGCCCCGGCCGTAATCAAACTGCCACTGCTCTGCAATAACAAAATCGTGGTGATGATTGTGCCGGGACCGACCAGAAAGGGAAAGGCCATCGGAAAAGCGGCTACATTGTCGTATGTTTTATCTTTGGGCGTCGGAACGACCGGATGACCCAATACGCCTTTGGCGGCGACGATAAAAATCAGAATGCCGCCGGCAATCTTGAAGGCGTCAATACTGACATGGAAGGCGCTCTGCAACATCCAATGGCCAAAAAAGGCGAAAATCAGCACAATGCTCAAGGCCGTGCTCACCGCAACGCGAAAGGTTTTGCGGCGCGTGGCTTTGTCCATATCCGCCGTAAAATCGGCAAAAATGGGCAGATTGCCAACGGCGTTAACCATGGCAAAAAGCACCATGTAATCATGAATGATCAGTTGGAGTGTTTCCATATTTTTTGCACTTACGATGCCACCGGTGCGCCTTTGGTCCGGCCCATCCAGGACAGGTCGGTCAAACGGCCAAAGGTTTCAGCAAAAAACCGATAGTACATTAGCTCCTCTTTGGTGTTGAGCCTCCAACCATTGGGTAAGATACGCGCTGCGCTAAACTCTTGGTCGGTAATTTTGCTCGCGGCATGGTTTGCTAAAAGCTCGCCGACGCCTGCCCCTTCCCAGAATTTGGCTTTTGTTCGATTCAAAACCGCTGGAGGCAATTTGCCTTCCAATGCCCGTCGCAGAATCCACTTTTCGACGCCATCACGAAGTTTGTATTCCATGGGGATGCGTAAGGCAAACTCAAAAACTTCGGGATCGGCAAATGGCACGTATGCTATTGTGCCATGGGCGGAGGCGCAGCGGTCTACCCGTTGCAACGCCGTGTTGTGCAATCTTCCGGCAATGTCGAGCAACTCCTTTGGCAAATCCTGACGCGGCATGGTTTTTAGATATGCGTAACCGGCAAAAAACTCGTCGCCGCCTTCGCCGGAAAAAACTTCCGTCACGTAATCCGAGGCGGCTTTGGCGGCCAAATAGTTGGTAATGCTGGATCGCACCAATAAGGCGTCAAAAGATTCAAGATGGTAAATAACTTCTGGCAGCGCTTTGATCATCTCTTCCAGTGATATAATCACTTCGTGATGAACCGATTCGATATGTTCGGCGACTTGTCGGGCAAAGCCCAGGTCCGGCGCACCGGCTACGCCTGCGGCAATCGTATGCAGGGTTTTCACGTGGGGACGGGCGATGGCGGCGATGACGCTGGAATCTAAACCGCCGGAAAGCCAGGAACCGATGGTATCACCTTTTATCCGTCCGGCCACGGCATTCTCCAATCGTTGCCGAAGCTCGTGGGCAATGGCATCCGGGCTATGATCCGATAGTTCGGACAGCGCCAATTCAACATAAGGTCTTTGCCTGGTTCCGTCAAAACAGCAGCCCGGCCCAAGTTCGTGAATATCTGTTGTAACCTCCAGCAGACCTTTGACTTCTGAGGCGATCACAAGCGCCCGATCTTCTGTCCAACCATAGTACATTGGCACTATGCCAAGTGGGTCCCGCGTCAATACGACACGCCCTTCTACCGTTTCTACGCGAGCCAGGGCCCGGTCACTCATCAACTCCACAATACAATCTTGTTGATTAAAATGACGCAAAGGGTCTTGTTGTGGCGGCGTCCACAGAACGCCAAAGGTAGCGCCGTGCACTTCAACAATTTTGGACTCTTTGCCGCGGTAAATCATCTTGTCTAACATCTTCCGCACAGTATCACGCGCGTTTTGCTTTGCGACAATTGCTATTCCAGACATAATGTTGCTCCTTTCGTTAACGTGATGAAGAATCTTTCGGGAGAATCAATTTGGACTTTTTTTGATACACGTTCTTTGGTTAATGTTTGAACAGACTATAAATGCGAATCAAGAGTTGAAAATATCCAATCCAATCGTGCGCCAAATTTGGAGTTCAAAGCGATAGCTTTGGCGTATGTGCGACTTTTCTCAAAGCTATCGCTTTGGACTCCGCGTAAATTCACGATTTTAAACTTCAACCCTTGATTCGCATTATAAGTTAACGGGATCAATAATCGTCAGTTCGCCCTAACAAGTTTAGGTTGTGTGGCTCACCAAAATGACCACAGTATATGCGATAGTATAGCAATTCTTCCTTTGTGCGCACGGGTAGAGGCGCGGCAGCGCTTTCCTTTGCAAATTCCGCATCGCTGATAGTTAGTTCGGCAAGGTGATCCAAAAGGTGCATGGAACCGGCGCCTTCAGAGAACTTTTGCTTTGGCCGCCAAACAATGTCCGCCGGTAAATAGGATTCAAACGCCTTGCGCAAAAACCATTTTTCCATGCCATCACTGGCCTGCCGCCATTCTAACGGCAGATTGAAGGCAAATTCGATCACATCAGGGTCCAGAAAAGGCACCCGGCCTTCGATGGCATGGACCATGGTCATGCGATCCGTACGTTGCAGATTGGAGTTGTGCAGCCGGTTTGTAATCGCCATCAGTTCCCGGAGCATGGCCTCCGGGTCGGTGATGCTTTTGAGATAGTGATAGCCGCCGAACAATTCATCCGCGCCTTCGCCGGTTAAAATGACTTTGACCTTAGACCGGGCCAGGCGCGACACCAGAAAGCAGGGAACGGCGCTGCGCACCAGCGGCGCGTCAAAAGACTCCAGATAATAAATCACCTCCGGTAAAACGGCCAGCATCTCATCACGACTGTAGCTGTATTCGGAATGAATCATACCCAGATACTGCGCCACCTGCCGGGCGGCCAGGATGTCGGGTGAATTTTCCATTCCCACGGCAAAAGAGTGCAGATTGTCATGCTCCTCGCGCATCAAGGCGGCAATGATGCTGCTGTCCAATCCGCCGCTGAGAAAGACGCCCACCGGCACATCGGCCAGTAAGCGCTTTTTGACCGCCGCTTTAAGCATGTCCCGGCATTCCGCCAGCGTATCTGCCGGCGCACTGTCGGTAGGCCGCGGCTTTGGCAATTCGTAAAAGGACTTAAAGCCTTTTTCCGGCGAGAAAGTGTGGCCCGGCGGAAATTCACGAATATCATCATAGCCCGTCAACGCCTTGATCTCCGAGGCAAAAATCATCCCGCCGTTGGTGTGGGCATAATACAAAGGTTTGATGCCGATGCGATCCCGCGCCAGAAATAAGCGCCCGTTGTCGTAAATGGCAAAGGCAAACATACCTTCCAGACCAGAAACGCAGGATTCGCCAAGTTCTTCATACAGATGCAAAATGACTTCTGTGTCGGTATTCGTTTTAAAGGTGTGGCGTGATTCAAGCAGACTGCGCAGACGGGGAAAGTTGTAGATTTCGCCGTTCAGAATAATGCACTTATCGTTGGTTTCGTTAAAGATGGGTTGCTTACCGCCCTCCACGTCAATGATGGACAGGCGCAGGTGACCCAAAGCCGCGGTTGGGGTGATAAAAACCCCGCTATCGTCCGGGCCGCGATGACGCAGTTTTTCCATTGCTTTTTGGATGTCCGGTGGGGCCGGTTTGCCAAATGATGCCACAATGCCACACATGGTAGACTCCTTTCATTGTTGAAGTTACTCTAACAACCACGAAATACACTAAATACACGAAAAATGAAAAATGAAAAAACATAATGTTATTTTTTTCAGCATGTTACAATTTCGTGTATTTTGAGTATTTCGTGGTTCAATAGCTTTTTAGAGTGGACTCATTGATTAAAGCTTTGGTATTTGTCCAAGAACGGCAGTTGTCCGCTCCGTTTCCGAAACCGGCTCGCCGGTCTGCTCATTGATGGCATACCAGCCGCCGTTGATCAAGCGCGTGGTGATTTGACCGCATAAATGGGGATTGCCCCGAAAATGCGGCGTGTCCAACAAACCGTGTTTGATGGCATGAGCCAAAATGCGGGCGTCGGCCCAGGGATCGTCGCTCGCGTCCGCGCCTAACTGACGGATGGCCTCCAGCAAAACACCGGCCTCACGCTTCAACTCGTCTTTACGCTGCTGAATTTTTGGATCAACGGTCATGTCGGGCAAACCGTTGAGCACATTTTGCAGCACGCCTTGCACGATTTGGCAACTGTGAATCAATTCCGTCGGATGCGTGGCGTGGTCGCCTTCGCTAAAACCGACCACGTGGAAAATGTGCGGTTGCAGCGCCAGACTGATCACGGCCGAAGCGGCCAGTTGACCCTGGGCCACCGTCGGCAGCGGCGAAAAATGGGCAATTCCGGCGCGCACTTCCCGATACGAGGTGAAATTCCCATCATGCAAATTTTCGATCAATTCCTTTTTGGCCAGCATCTTGGCGATGTCCATTTGCGGCCACGTGCCCGGCGGCGTGTTGAACATAAATTGCGACACATAATGCCGTACGCCCGCTTTTTTGGCGTTGTAGGCGGCCAAAAACGCCATGCAGACCGCCAGCGAATCGTGAGCGTCGCGCAGACTCCATTGGTGCGACTCGTTCACTTCCACCGGGTGATGCAAAGTGGCGTACCAGCGCATGGCCTGTTGCTTTTCGGTGATGGCCTCGGCCAGCGGCACTTTGGAGCGGCCGTCCATCACGCTGTACCAACAGAGCGGGATGGCGGCCCAGGCGTTGTGAATGGTGGGTAAGCTCATTTCCGCCCAGGGAATCAAATCCCGCGTGCCACTGTAGCAACGCACCAGCGGATAATTGCCGCAGCGCGTGGCGTCATAAATGGCCTGCAAATCCTCCGGCCTGCGCACCGGCACACCGCCGGCCCCGTCCTGTGAATGATCCATTTCGTCGGGATGGAAAAAGTGTTCCTGCGCGTTTTGATCCGTGCCGATGGACAGGACATCCAACACCCCGGCTTCGGCGATTTCGCGCGCCCCGCGCACGGTTTCTTCCACCGTCGGCCGGCCAAAGTGATGGCGCAGCAAGGGGTAGGGATACTTTTGTTGAATACGCGCCAGCAAGGTGTGGGCAAAAGCTTCCGCGCCCGGCTTATCCACGCCGCCGCGCAAAAAGGCCGTGATGTCGCTCAGCGGCTCCTGGCTGCCAAAGGCGATTTCGAATAAGCCGGATTGCCGGGCCACTTCGGCCACGGGCGGTGTGCCGCCAAAGATGAAACGGACGCCGGAAACACCGGCCTCGGCCAGCGCTTGTTTGAGATCGCGAAAGAGATTTTCCGCCACTTCCGGCGTCAGGCGAAAGCTGATGGCCACGATGTCCGGCTTTTCCTGCCGGATGCTGTTCACCAATCGTTCGATGGATACGGCCGGGCCGAGCGAACTCGTTTCGTAGCCTTCCGCTTCGGCCAGTTTGAGAAAGTGATGCAGGCCGCCCACATGGACACAATTGCCCAGGGCCGCGCCCATAATGCGTTTTTTGTGCATGGAATCCTCCTTTCAAGTTGGAGTGCAAAATTTTAATTTTGCGAAAATGACGCAAAAATGATGATGCAAAAATGAATTTTTGCGCTCCTGTCTACGCGGATTTTTCGCCAATAGCCAACAGCCGCAGTTCTTTCAGCGACATATTGGCAATACCCAGCCGTTCCACGGTGCGGCCTTTGGCCCAATAATCCTCCTGATTCAGCGCCCCGGCCAGACGGATAATCGTATCAATCATGGGCGTCTCAACACCCAACATTTTGCCGACAGACGACATGGGCACTAAGCTCATGGGCACGTCTTCGGAGATGTAACGCACCCGCAACGTCGTCGGGGCCATGATACCGCGATAACCCGGATTGGCGCGAATGGCGGTGTACAAATCTGGGCCGGACGAGCTGTAGGCCAGATACAGCCATTCCCGCGCCGTTAGCGCCCGAATGCCCAGTGCCGCCGCCACCTCCACCCGCTCGGCGTCCACTTGCTCCAACACTTTGGCCACCGACGGCTGCACGCCGTCAATATAAAATTGAAACTGGGCGTCGTCTTCGATCCAGCCCGCATTCAGCACGCACAAGGCCGGATGAAATATGGAGCCAATATTTTCAAAACTGGTCTTGAAAATGTTGTCGCCGGGGATAAATTGCGGATAGGGCACGCGCAGCTTTTTGAGCAGTGTTGGGATGAGATAGGCCCGCACCGAGGCCACCGGGATGGAGTTTTTGATGCCAAAGATACGGGCGTGAGCCGGGCCAATCGCCCGCGAAGCGTATATAAACGTCTGGGCTTCGGCCACAATGACATCCGCGGTGACACCTTTTTCCAGCAGAACTTGCTTGAATTCCAAAGCTCCAAACGTCCGGCCGGGATGCAAAACGACGATTTGCCCGTCGCGCAGATGGGGCGCGCACTGCTCGGCCATATAGCGATGCGCATTGGCCGGGGCCACGACCATAATCAAATCCACATCGCGGATGGCCTCTTCCATAATGGCGGTGGCGACAGAGATTGGGCCAAAGCCGTCCACCTCGCCCTCCACTTCGATGCCACCGCGGGATTGTACCGGTGTAATGCGTTCTTCGGTACGATTAAACAGTTTGACTTCAAAGCCCATGATGGCCAGGTGGCCGGCCATAGCCAGGCCGCCATGGCCTGCGCCCAATACGGCAAAAGTAGGTTTTCTTTCTTGAATCAAAGTCATATCCACCGCCTTTCTTTGTAGAATGTTTCAAAGTCGTGAAGTTGGGAAGCTTTCAACTAAAAATCCCACACATCTGTGTTCAAATATCTGGCGTAACGAGCATAGCATGGATGCGTAACATGCTGATGTGACAAGCTTTTTTAGCGTTTTCACGTAATCATTCGGTGACTCGAATCTGGGCGCGCAACACATCGTGCAGCGTGACTAAGCCGATTACATGACGATGGTCCTCGTCCAGCAAAATAGCCACGTTCGATGAGGATTGCACAATCCGATCGGCCAGACTGCGGATACTGTCCTGATCGGAGCCTGTGGCGGCGTCAATTGTAAATCCTTAAATTACGCCGAAATGTTTGTATTGGACTGTAACCGAAGCGGCTCGCCAAAATAAACGGTTTGGCTGGGAAAGGCGAAGGAAACGCTCATTTCCCGGGCAATCTCCATCATGCGCAGATTCAGACGCTGACGAACTTCGATGTATTCAGCCCATGCTGTCACCGTGGTAAAGTAGTAGACCAAAATCTCCAAAGCCGATGGGCCAAACTCATTGAAATGAACGGTGAAAGACGTTGGATCTACATCCGGGTCATTTTTCAACAACTCCCGCAGCCGCTCCACGTAGACACGGATTTTGTCCGGCGTAGTGCTATAAGTCAGACTCAGGGTAAACTTGACCCGTCGTCTGGGCATGGCCGTCCAGTTTTCAACAATTTCTACGGCAAAGAGCTTGTTGGGAACGGTGACTTGCGATTTGGCAAAGGTGCGAATCCGTGTGGAACGGAATCCGATTTGTTCCACATCGCCCTCAACCCCTTTGATCTGAATCCAATCGCCCACCTTAAAAGGCCGGTCGGTGAACATGACAAAGGTGCCAAACAAATTGGCCAGCGTATCCTGCGCCGCCAGCGCAATGGCCAGACCGCCAATGCCCAGACCGGCCAGCAAACTGCCCGCCGAATAACCCATGTTCTGGATGATCATGATGCCGCCGATGGCCAGTATCGTTACATGTATGCCTTGTCGGATGAGTGGAGCAAACTGCCGACTGAGTTCATCATCTTCGTTTTTGCCAAACAGCCGTTGCAAACCTTCGGCCATCAGGTCGGTCAGACGTAAAAAGGCCCACACCCCGATGACGGTTAGCGAAATTTTAAACGCGTTATTAGTGAGCGTTACCAGATTATATGGCGTGCGCGGCAAATTCAACATCACCACCGCGATGTAAAAACCACTCACCAAAAACAGGGCGCTGAATGGCCGACTTAACGCTTCGACCAGCATGTTGTCGAAAGTGAAGCGGGTTTTTTGGGCCCAGGCCAACAGCGCCTTCGCGATGTAGCGATCGAAGATTCTGCGGAAAATCAGGGTGAGAATGATGATTCCTACAAAAAACTGTAGCCGGACCACGGCAACACCAAAAATTTGATAGCTCCAGAATTCTTCCATTTGTCCTCCGGTCTAAAATCCACTTTGAATCAGCAATACGCGCAGGGAATCGCTTTGCAGCCGGGTGCGCAAAAAGGCGGTCAATTGTTCGCGCCGCTGCCGCAGTTGTGTTTGCTTGATCGCGAGGGGCAGACCACAAACAATGAGCGGCATCTTCTGTCCGTCAGCGGCCAGCGCAGCTTGATAAACATCGCCTAAAGCAAAAAAGTGCACATCCGGAAAAAGGGCGCGCACTTCGGCATGAACAGCGTTAAACAGCAGTGAATCTTCGGTAACGGCCGGTGGCGGGGCGGCAATAACGGATCGTTGCGCTTCCAAGGCCTTCAACACATTGAGCGTGACCTGGCTGGTCAGGTTTTGCCATTGTTCTTTGGGAATATCCATCTGGACAATTTTGAGGGCTACAGCGTCCAGATCGGCCTGGCGATGCAATTCGGCATTGAATGATTCTAACTCGATCGAAGAAACGCGCTTGCCGACCATGTACAATTTAAGTTCGGCCAAGCTATCCGTGCGGGCAATTTCCCAGCGCAGCACGTCCCGTTCGCTGCCTTTGATAGTCTTATTGATGAAAGTTTGGATTTGCTTGTGAAAGTGAATTTCTGTAATCGTTGAATACAGAAAATAGCCGCTGGGCAGCATGACCAGGAAGACAAAGATTGAAATGGCATGGGTGACTCGCTTTGTCTTGCCGGCGTCCACATAAACCACAAAGGGAAATTTGAGCCAACGCACGATCAGGAACGTGGCAAAACTGATAAAAACGGCGTTGATGAAAAAAAGATAGAACGCGCCGAGGAAAAACTCCCCTCGGCCAGTGGCCAGACCAAAACCGGCCGTGCATAGCGGCGGCATCAAGGCGGTGGCAATGGCCACGCCGGGAATGGCGACCGTCTTATCCGTGCGCGACCCGGCTACAATTCCGGCCACGCCGCCGAAAAAGGCAATCAGCACATCCAATAATGTCGGGCGGATGCGCGCCAGCATTTCCGGAGTCGGCTCGCCCAACGGCGTCAGGGCAAAATACAACGTGCTGACAAACAAACTGATGCCGACGGCAATGCCGAAACTTTTGAACGATTGGAGCAGCGTTTCCTTGTCATGGATGCCGATGGCCAAACCAATGCCCAGAATCGGGGACATCAACGGCGAAATCAGCATGGCGCCGATAATCACCGCCGGGGAATTGGTGTCCAACCCGGCCGAGGCCAGCAAAGCCGCCGAAATGAGCAGCCAGGCGTTGAAACCCCGCACCCGCACATTGCTTTTGATACCGGCAATGGTGTTCTCAACGTCTGTGCCTTCGTGCAGGCCAAAGACGTAATGGAAAAATCGGTGCATGGTTTTTTTATCCCTTCGTTAAATATTTATCCGGGATTTCTGCGGGTAATGTAAATTTAAAGTGACTACCTTTTCCCACTTCACTTTCGACCCAGATTCTGCCGCCGTTTTTTTCCATAAATTCTTTGCAAAGAATTAGCCCGAGGCCCGTGCCTTTTTCGCCGGCTGTTCCGGCACGGCGATGGTTTTTATCCAGACGAAAGAGTTTACGTATACCTTCTTCTTCCATTCCAATACCGGTATCGCTCACGGTTACCTCAATCTGATCATTTTCCAACTTCCGGCTGCTGAGTTCTACCCGACCGCCCTGGGGCGTAAATTTGATAGCGTTGCCAATCAGGTTACGGAAGACAGTGGCCACCATTTGTTCATCGCCTGTTGCCAATGTGTGCGGTGGAATTTGGTGCGTAAGTTCGAGATCTTTTTGTGCAGCCATCGGCTGCAATAGATGGACAACATGATCGGCAAGACCTGCCAAATTGAACAAAACTGGGGTAACAGTTATTTGGTGCTGCTGCAAACGCGCCCAGGTGAGTAAATTTTCCAGCAACTCAAGAGTTCGCCTTACCGCCTGGTTCAAACCGTGCGCAAATTCCAGAAACTCATCCGGTTTTAAGGGATTTTCAGTGTCACTCATCATCTCGACCATGGCCAATAATGAGGCAAACGGACTGCGCAGATCATGGGCCAAAATAGAGAAAAATAAGTCTTTGGCGCGGTTGGCCTCTTCGGCGGCATTTTTGGCCCGCACGATTTCAGATTCCGCCTGCCGTCGGGCGGTAATGTCGCGAGCGGAAGCGTATAATTTTTGCTCATCTGACAAAATTCGCCACTCCAGCCAATGATATGAGCCATCTCGATGACGGTAACGGTTGGTAAAATTAATGCTGTGCGGGCGCGTGCTTAGTTCGACCAGGATTTTGATCGCCTCCGGTCTATCTTCCTCCTGAACAAAATCGAGAAAATGATGGCCTATTAACTCCGTTATCGAATAATCCAGGACATTTTCCCATTCCCCGTTTAATCTCAAAAAGCGGCCCTCGGCATTGGCAATAAATTTCAAATCAATGGAGGCGTTGAAAAAGTCTTCCAACTCCTTTGATTTTTGGACTAACGCTTCCTGCGCTCTTTTTCGCTCCTCTACAACAATCGCCAGGATTAAGCCGGTGAGCGCTAGCACATTGAGATATAATTGAATTGAGACGAGGCGCTGGCTATTAATAGAAGTCCCCAGATTAAAGGTTTCCTGATCGGTTGCCGTAAAACCAAGCACGATCAGTGCCAGAATGGCGGAGGCGGAGGCGGCCCCGCCCGGACCGAAGCGGAACGCGGCCCAAATCATGAGCGGAAATAACAAAAACGGACGGGTAATTGCCAATTGGCCGGGATTTTTTGCGCCAAAAACAAACAGACCCAGGCCAATTAAGCCGGCAAATAACAGGGCGCCCTCAAAAAGTCTCGGCCAGGCTGGAAACTTCCAGGTCCTTATATGCGTGATGCCGATGACCAACAACGGCGTCATCAGCACAATGCCCAGTCCATTAGCCAGCCACCAGCTATTCCATTGAAATACATAGATCGTGGATAATGACACTTCCGAAACAATTGCGCCTAAAAATGTGGTCACGGGGGCGATGATGAACGCTACGACAATTAAACCGAACACATCAGCAAGCCGGGTAAAATCAGCCCTGGCCCCAGCCATACGTCTCATCAGCCAACCACCCGTAACAGATTCAATCACATTAGCCACCGCAAAGCTAAGCGTGACCGCCCAGGGATAATCATTCGCCCCGTAATATAGCGTGTTGACCGCAAAAATACTGATTACGATGAATGGCCAATTCTTTGGGTGCGACAGAAGCAGGGCCGCCAGGGCTGTCCCGCTGGCTAACCAGACCGCGGCAAACCCCTCCGGCTCATCTACAAAGAGCTGTCCCAGAAAAAGCATCGCCGCATAACACTGGACCACGATAAGCAGACCTATCACCCGGAATTTTACTTTGTGGGGTTCCACATTTTGCAAAAAGACGTGCGGCATGTTAATTTTCCTTTCTCGCCGACCCTGGATTTTTCATCAGGAGTTTGATCAGTTGAAGAATACTAAAATAAATCACTACAAACGTGGGGATTATGAAGGATGATATGGACACGCCGTGCGATTGCAGTCGTTTGTGATGATTATTTAAAAGCTTCGATATCAGCAGACAGGAGTTCGCCGGCAATATCTTCCAGGGTAACGATGCCGACGCAACGCTTCTGATCGTCCACGACAGACAGGAGATGTTCCTTGTTTTGCAGCATCGTGCGCAGAGCTGTCATGAGTGTGTCACGTATGTTGACGATATGAATAGATTTAGCATTTGCTATGAGACGGGCAAACTCTTCAGGCAAAGTCGGGACAGCCATTTTTACGACGATATAAGCATAGATGTCTTTGACATCCGTTGTTCGACTGACCGGGTAACGGGTGTGCCCGGTTTGACAGGCAAGTGTCGTGACGGACTCAGGCGTATCGCTTTTGCCGACAAAATGGATTTTTTCCGGAGGTATCATGGCGCAGCTGACCAAAGTGTGGCTCAGGCGGACGGTGTTGACAATGATGTTTTCCTGTTCCAGTGAAATTGCCTTGCCCGACCTGGCCATCGTAGCCAGTGTCATAAGGTCTGCCGTGGTGATTTGCTCCGATTCGCGTTCTTTGGTCAGCCATTTGAACATCATTTCACTCAGCAAGACAATGGGACGCAAGACGATCGTGACAATTTCCAAAACAGGCCCGGCAATCGGGGCAAGTTGGTTGCGAAAAGATACGCCAATGATTTTTGGCAGAATTTCGGTGCCGAACAGAATAACGACCGTGAACAACACGGAAAAAATCCAGATACTGTCTTCACCGTAAATCTCGGCAAAAGCCCCACCCGCAACGGTAGCGCCGCCGGTATGGGCCACTGTATTCAGAACCAGAATAGCCGTTATTGGATGCGTAATGTTGCGTTTAAGTCGTTTCCATGATGCGGCAGCGCGTGGTTTCGTGGCTTCAAGGCGATTCAAAGTTAACGGATTCAAACTCAGGAGCAAAGCCTCTGCTAAAGAACATAAAAACGAAACCACAATCGCGATCGTCGAACTAATAATCAAAATTGAGGTCATAAGTTATCCTTTATCTTCGTTGTGGTTAGAAAGCAATTATAAAAACACCAGATGAACTAACACAAATGTAGGAATCAAAATGATCGCGGCATAGCCGATATAACCAAAGAAGGACGGCATGGCTACACCGCGCGATTGCACAATGGCCTTGACCATAAAATTAGGCCCATTGCCGATATACGTGCACGCGCCGAAAAAAACCGCGCCAATACTGATGGCCCGCAGAATGTGGGCCGACTGCTCGCTGTGTTGGATAAAATCATACAAATTGCCAAACGTACTGCCATCGGCGGCAGTGACCACGCCTTGGGCAACGGACGTGAAGGCCAAATACGTCGGGGCATTGTCCAAAAACGCGGAGAGCAAGCCGGTAGCCCAGAAAAAGTGTCCGGGCGTAGAAATGCCCAACTCGCTCCCGCGTGCCTGCAAAATCAGCAGGGCCGGGATCATGGTCACAAAAATTCCGGCAAAAAGGATGGCTACTTCCCGCACCGGGGCAAAGTTGAATTCGTTGCCTTTGTGGGCGGCCGCAGGCGTCAGGCGATAGGAGGCAATGGACAGCAGCAAAATGATGGCGTCGCGGGTCAAATGGGCAAACAGATCGGCGGAGGCCAGACCCAAGCTTTTGAATCCGGCCGCCATGACGTTGGTGGACAGCACGGCCATGACAATCGCCAGTAGAAAAAAACCGTTGCGCTTGCCGATAATTTGCAACGGGATTTGCTGTTTGTAATCGGTCAATTTATCCGGCAGCGTTTCCCGGCGATAGGCCAGCGTGTCCCACACAAAAAAGACGGGCAGCAAAATTCCCAACGCCAGCAGCCATTCCGGAAAAAGTCCCAACGTCCACAAAAAGGGTACGCCGCGCAAGAATCCTAAAAATAAAGGCGGATCGCCGATGGGCGTCAGGCAACCGCCGATGTTGCTGACAATGAAGATGAAAAAGATGGGGATGTGCGAGATGTGCCGTCGTTCCTGATTGGTGCTGAGCAGCGGCCGGATCAGCAACATGCTGGCTCCGGGCGTCCCGACAAAGTTGGCCAGCACCGCCCCAACGGCCAAAAATCCGGTATTGACTAATGGCGTGGCCCGCAAATCGGCCTTGATGAACACGCCGCCGGACACGGTAAACAGCCCGCCCACGTAAATGATAAAGGAAATATACTCAATAAACGTGTGAAACAAGGAAGTCGGATCAGTCAGCAAAAAATAGCCGAGCATCGGCAGACCCCACAACGTGGCGGCCATCGCCTGGCTGGACGGTTTTTCCCACCATATATGATTGACCAGCGGCGCAATGGCAATGGTCAGCAGCATGGCCACGAACGGTCCAAGCGTCCACAAAGGCGGTGATTCCAGAAGCCCGCCCGCCTGTCCGCCGGCAACGGCCGGCATCGGCAGTAGCAACCACGAAAACAAAACGATGCATGCAAATGCCCAAAATTTCATCTATTTGCTCCGTGTTGTACAACTTCTTCCAGGCTATGGTTTAAAATGCAACATCTAACCCATAATTTCAGCATCGCAATCAATAAACACTGCGACTTCTAATGACGCCGCCACTGGCATCCGTAATTGGGGATACAAAAATTACGGCATTACCATCTAATCCTTTTATAACTTGTTTGATGCCTGGAAGCTCCAATCGCGTGACGACACAAAACAAGATATCCCGGTCAACTTCCTTATATCCGCCGCTGGCTTTCAAAATCGTCACGCCGATATTCATATCATCTAAAATCGTACGCTTAATCCGATTGCTGTCTTCCGATATGATCATCACCGCAAAATACCCTTCGATACCATATATCAGAAAATCTACGGTCTTAGAAGCCGCTAAGTAGGTGAGAATGGAATATAATGCCGGTTCAATACCTAAAACGAAGGCTGCAATTGAAAAAATAGCAATATTTAGGATAAGGATCACATCTCCAACCGAGATACCCCAGCGCTTATCCACAAGAATGGCCAAAATTTCTGTGCCATCCAGCACGCCACCGCCTCGAATCGCCAGACCTATCCCGGCCCCCACAAAAAAACCGCCAAATACAGCCGCCAAAAGCTTATCATGGGTCATCAGCGGATAAGGCAAAAAAACAACACACAGCGCCAGAGCGAGGATGGCAATTGCACCCTTGGCGACCAATCGGCCCGGCAGATAAAAATAGCCTGCGATAAGAAACGGAACATTAATCACCACCAGCCAAACCGCTATGGAGACGTGAGTCAATTGAGCCAGCAACATAGAAATACCGGTAATCCCGCCGTCAATAAAATGGTTAGGAATAAGGAAGCCTTCCAAACCAAAACCCGCGAAAAGTACACCCAAAATTAAAAGAATAATGTTTAAAATCTGTTTGCGCATATATGGTGATTCTCCGCTTTTGGATGTGTGCAAACCATTTTCAATTCTGGTAAAAGTTCGGCATTTGAGCAGGAGTCCGTGCTACAAAGTGTCGCAAAAGTTGTTGACCGGTACAAACTATAGTTTAAAGCCAACAAAAATCGTGAAAAGCCATAGGCACGGGCCGATAATTGCATACAGAAGCGCGTATCGTTGCCAATCCGCCATTGTCGCCGGCTCTCCATCGCCTGTTTTTCCGGCATAGTAGCGAATGTCGACATATCGTGCCAAAATCTGTAATGTTAGAAAAAGCCAATAAGCGATGTGAACAAGAAAAAGGGAGTCAATCTGGCGGAAAAATAATACTCCGGCTGTAACAAATATCGCCATGTTACCAATAAACAACCAGTAAACGCGCAGAAAAGCCGGAAAAAAGGGATCGTATTGCGGGGAATTTTTGGATAAAGGGCGTTGATCGGCCATGCTCCACCTCCATAATATAGATTATGAAGAATGGCGGCCCGACCATTCGGTATGTCCTCCAACTAAGCAAAGCGCCTAATTGAACCCTTAATTTCACATATTACAATACCTTCGCCAAATTTCATGTAACATTTCGAGTCATCTGTTGTAGAAGCTA
>CAYOLL010000125.1:0-18237 GCA_964404765.1 uncultured Gemmatimonadota bacterium
TCAATGCAACTTTGGCGGACGGGCAAGGTCTGGGCACGATTCGTAATGACGAGCCGCTGCTGCCCTCCATCTCGGTCAACGACACGACCTTTGTCGAGTCGGCGGGCAATCTGGTCTTTCGCGTCCGGCTGTCGGCGGCGAGCGCGCAAACCGTGACGGTCAACTACGCCACTGCCAACGGCACGGCCAACGCCGGAACGGATTACACTACGGCCAATAATGTGTTGACTTTTGCGCCGGGCGTGACCCAACTGTTGGTCAATGTCCCGATTATCAACGATGTTTTGGATGAAGCCGATGAAACCGTGACGCTCAATTTGACCGGCCCGGCCAATGCCACCTTAGCCGACGGTCAAGGTATCGGCACAATCACAGACGACGATCCCATGCCGACGCTGACAATTGATGATGTCGGTATGTTAGAAGGCAACAGCGGCACGACTGCGTTTGCTTTTACGGTTCGTCTGTCCGCGGCCAGCGGCCGGAACGTCACCGTCAATTATGCCACGGCTAACGGCACGGCCGTCGCCGGAAACGATTATACCGCGATTTCCGGCATGTTGACTTTTACGCCGAACACAACCAGCCAAACGATTACGGTGGCGGTGACCGGCGAAACCGGGCTCGAATCGGATGAGACGTTTTTTGTCAACTTGACCAATCCGGTCAATGCAACTTTGGCGGACGGGCAAGGTCTGGGCACGATTCGTAATGACGAGCCTGTCGATCCTTGCGCGAATGCCATTCCAATCGCCATCGGCCAGACCGTGAACAGCACGACAGTAGGCGGCGTTTCCAAATGGGGGCAGTACGGCTGTTCATCCTCCAATGAAAGCGGTCCGGAAAAAATCTACAAAATTACCCTGACCACGCCCACCCAGGTGACGGTCACGCTCAGCAACCTGAGCAACGTGAACCTGGATATTTTTATCCTGTCGGCCTGCGACGCCAATGCGTGCGTGATTATGGGTGATAACACCGCCACGTTTGTCGGGGCTGCGACGTATTATCTTGTGATTGACGGTAATCAGGGTGCGTCCGGGTCGTTTACGCTGGCTGTCACCGGGGGGACCCTTCCGCCTTATCTCATCGCCGGTCCAGGTTTCAAGAACTGCATTCCCTTGAATTGGCGGCTGGCGACGCCATCCGGCAGCCGGTCTATGACCGGTAACGAATCAGAAGGCGACCCAATATCGGATTTTGGACACACTGACGGCGGTGTGCGCGGCACTGGAAATTCGGATCAAACCCAGGCCGGTTTTGATTACAAGGTTTATCGCAAAACGGGCATCGGTGGCGCGTACGCTCCGATTGGCGCGACATCGCGCCGGGATTATGTGGACATTAATGTGACGCCGGGCGTGACATATTTTTACAAAGTCAGCGCGTTGGTAAACGGTCAGGAAATCGGTTTTTCCAACGAAGTATCAGCCGCGTGTAATACGACCGGCATAACGCTGGCCATTCCGCAGCCCGCCACTGCGCCGACGGTTGACGGTGTCATAAACGCCAGTGAATGGAGCGACGTCACGCCGGTCACCGTCCGCAACAGCCTGGGCTATAACAACGAGCCGGCGGCGCAAGACGTGATCGCCTATCTGAAAAAAGTCGGCAATTACCTGTACGTGGCGGTCAAGGATTTAAATGACGCGACCATTTCCCACCGCGACCAGATCGGGCTGTATTTTGACAGCAACAACAACAATGCCTGGGATAGCGGCGATGGTAACTTTTGGGTCGTCTGGTGGGACGATGGCGCGGCCGCTGCCTATACGCGGCTCCGTTTTCGCGGCATCACCGGGACCTATCCGGATGGGCTGACTTTTGCTGATCCGATTGATAATCCCGCCGGTCTGACCGGCGGGGCGGCCTTAACCGGCGGTCACCGCTCGTATGAGGCGCGCATTGATTTGACCGCGAGCGCTTTGCGGCCAACGGGCAATTCCATTGGCTTGCATTTGTTTGCCTTAGATGGCGCGGCTTTAACAATCAACGGCTTCTGGCCGGACGGAGCGATCTGGGTGGATCCAAGAACGTATGCGGATGTGTCGTGGGCGACTCCTTCTCTTGCCATAAATGATGTGACGGTCAGCGAGGGCAACAGCGGCACGGTCAACGCCAGTTTTACCGTCACCCTGTCCGCGGCCAGCAGTCAGAATGTGACGGTTGCATATCAAACCGCGGACGGCACGGCCAACGCCCCGGCCGACTATAACGCTGTTCCGGCCACGACGCTGACCTTTAGCCCCGGCCAAACCAGCAAAACCGTAACCGTTACGGTGAACGGCGACACGGTTGATGAATCGGATGAATATTTCTATGTCAACTTGGGCAACGCCTCCGGCGCGACCATCAGCGATAACCAGGGACGCGGTACCATCATCGATGACGATCCCACGCCGTCGCTGACGATCAACGACGTCAGCCAGTTGGAAGGCAACAGCGGCACGACGGCGTTTGTTTTTAGCGTGCGCCTATCCGCGGCCAGCGGTCGGAGCGTCACGGTCAACTATGCTACGGCAAACGGCACGGCTCTTGCCGGAAGCGATTATACCGCGATTTCCGGCACGTTGACTTTTACGCCGGGCGTAACCAGTCAAACGATAACGGTAGCGGTGACCGGCGAAACGGCGGTCGAAGCGGACGAAACCTTTTTTGTGAATCTGACCAACCCGGTTAATGCGGCTTTGGCAGACGGGCAGGGTTTGGGAACGATTCGTAATGATGATTTGCTCCAAGCCAATTATTACGTCGCCAAGACAGGCAACGACTTGAATAACGGCTCGATTACATCGCCCTTCCTGACCATTCAGCGCGGCATCAATGCGGCGGCCAATGGGCAGACGGTTTTGGTTCAGCCGGGGACTTACATCGAGAATATCAATTTTAGCGGCAAGAACATTACAGTGCAGTCGGCCGGCGGCGCGGCCCAGACTACGATCAATGGCAATCGCGCCGGCAGCACGGTGTGGTTCAGCGGCGGCGAAACCAATCAGGCCAAACTGAGCGGTTTTACCATTATCAACGGCAGCGGAACCTATTTTCGGGGCGGATCAGCATATCCGGCGGCAACCTGGTACGGCGGCGGCATCTTGTGCGGAAAAGAGACAAGCGGCATTGGCGCCAGTCCGACGCTGGAAAATCTGATTGTCACCGGCAATAATGTGATCGGCGGCGGCGGCGGCGTTGCCCTGTTTTATAGCTCGCAACCCGTGTTGAGAAATGTCACAATCCGCAATAATTGGGCCAGCCTGAGCGGCGGGGGCTTGTCCTGCTCAAACTCCGTCCCGATTTTTGATACGCAAAGTCTGTGCAGCGTTTATCAAAACGGGGCCGGACAGGATAATGACATTGCCTCGGACAAACCGTTTACGGCGACAGTGGATATCTTTACTGTAGCCCAACCGACTGCTTATCATAAAGCGGCCGCGGTAACGGTCAATCTGAGGACCGGTTATTATACGCAGGTCAGCTACGATCTGTATGTGTCGCCGACCGGCAGCGATCAGAACACCGGTTTATCGGCCAGTGCGCCGCTAAAAACGCTTCATCGTGCCCTGACGATTATTCAAGCCAGCGCAACACAGCGCCGTACAGTTTATTTAGCCCCCGGGACATACGGCCCGGCCACCGGCGAAAAGTTTCCGGTCAGCGTGACGCCCTATATTTCCCTGCGCGGGGCCGGCCAGACCCAAACAATTTTGGATGCCGGGGCGCAAGCCGGGGTGGTAACGGTGCGCAATGCCGATAATAGCAGCGTCATCGAAAATATGACCCTCACCAACGGCAATGCCTTGCATGGCGGAGGCATAACCTTGGAAAGCTCGAGCATTCAATTGCAAAGCCTGGTTATTACCCGGTGCGTAGCCAGACGGTGGGGCGGTGGCATCACCATGTTCGGTTCGTGCAGTCCGCTCATCAACAATGTACGGGTGACCTATAATCGCACCACGGATAATTATGGCTATGGCGGTGGCATCTTCGGTTACGGCGCAGTCCCGCCGGCAACGCCGGCAGCGCCTACTATCCAAAATACGGTGATCGCTAACAACGAATCCTACTGGAGCGGCGGCGGTCTGTGTTTCTGGGTTTATGTGAACCCGCGCTTGACCAATGTATTGATCGCCAATAACGTCACTCGCAATGGCAACTACAATATTGGCGGCGGCATTCGGTGTCACGATCATATCAACCTGACGATGGACAACGTGACCCTAGTCAATAACAGCGCCACGGAATTCGGCGGCGGCTTGCAGTTCCAGCAATATTCGACGGCCACCCTGAAAAATTGCGTCGTATGGGGAAATGGACCGAATCAGCTTCATGCGGGGCATCCCGGACCCAGTTGGAATAATAATACCTTAACCGTATCTTATTCGGATATTCAAGGCGGGCAAAGCGGCGTCATCCGCGAAGCCGCCAGCGATGTCGTCAACTGGCTAACGGGCAACATTGACGCCGACCCGCGCTTTGTCAACGCCGCTGGAGGCAACTATCGCCTGGGCATTTACAGCCCGTGCATCGCGGCCGGAACCTTAACCGGCGCGCCGGCAACCGATTTGGACGGCAATCCGCGTCCGCGCCCGCTCAATACCAACCCGGATCCGGGCGCGTACGAGGAGCAGACGCAAGCCCGGTCCGCAGAGATAACGACCATCTATGCCGAGGATTTTGAAACAACCGCTGTTCCGGGCTCGGCCTGGAGTTCGGTAGACAATAATGCCACGAATGGCCAAGATTATTGGGGCGACCAAAGCGTTAGCAGCGGCAGCCGGGCCCATTCCGGCGCAAAGAGCCTTTACTGCGCCACGAATAGCGATATCGCCGGGCAGAGATACGATGATTATATGGACGTGTATGCCGTGAAGCAGGTCGCGATCAATCTCGCCGGTTATACTAATGTGCGCTTCAGCTATTGGGTTTGGCTGGCTACGGAATCTTGCTGCGATTATGTAAGTTTGGAATATTGGACTGGAAGTCTGTGGGCGGAAGCGCCGAGTTCGCGTCTGGGCGGGAACAGCAATGGCTGGATACAAAAGGTTTATACGGTAAATGGCAGCGCCTTGCAGCTTCGCTTCCGTTTCTACACCGACGGATCGATCACTGCCGAAGGCGTGTATATTGACGATATTCTGATCACCGGCCAGGCGGGCGGCGCGCGAACAAGTTCTGCAACGGTAGTTGTTACCGCTGAGGATGGCGCAATAACACAACCGCTGGGAGCCAAGGAAAAAGAAACTCCGGTCGGGCAAGCGTTTTCATTCCGCCTGGAGCAAAACTATCCCAACCCGTTCAACCCGTCTACAACCATTGCCTTTAGCCTGCCGACTGCCGGGCCAGTGTCGCTGAAAGTTTACAACTCCGCCGGGCAGTTGGTCAAGACGCTGGCCGACGAGGACAAAGCCGCCGGACGCTATGAATTGACCTGGAACGGCAAGAACGAGCGCGGCGAAGGACTTTCTTCCGGCGCTTACTTTGCCGTGTTGCAGGCAGGCGATCAAAAGCAAACGCAGAAGATGGTTATGATGAAGTAGATGTCAGAACCTTCCGAATAACCGTATGGGCGCACCATCGTCAGGGTGGTGCGCTTTTTTACATTGATTGCGAAGGCTTCAACGCTAATATCCCCCAAAAAAATTTCGAACTTCTGCAAATATTTTGAGACTTTGCCCACAGTTTTTTCTCTTTAGGGACGTAACGATGCAAAAGCCGGCGCGCGGCAAGGATTTTTATCACACAATATTCAACCTTAAAGTTAAAGGAGGAGGCTGTACCATGCAAAATTTCGTTGCAAGCTCGAAGAAAGTGTTACCTGCAAAACCTCAAACCGGTCACATCGACCAATTATACCCTCACAAAAAGGAACGATCTCTCATGCTCAAAAACATTTTTCCATTCATGCGTCTGGCGGCCTTGTTGCTGACGATCTTTTGTCAGGTCAATGTCGCGCGGGCGATTCCGATTACCGGTACGGTGAAATCGGCCATTTTTAACTATACCAATGACGACGATTTGTGCGACTTCGGGACCAAAGTTTGCTCGGATGCCAAATCCGACATCATCCGGGTTGTGCTGGTGCCGACGCGGACTCCCGGCTTTGATCCGACTTTTCCGGACTGGTCGCTGGTTCCGTCAAACGATCTGCACGTAACAGTGCACGATTTGCCCTACAACTTTCATGCCCGATTTGGAGATCCGGTTTCGAAAAAGTCTATGCCGTTTATTTATCCAGCGGAGATCAACCAATGCGATTATACCTACAGCCGGCATCCGTTTGATATCCCGCCGGGTGAATATTACGTCATGACGGTGCCGAAACGAAGCTGCATCAATATCCAGGATTATAAATTTTCCCTCGATCCGACCTGTTTTGAGTTCCGCGGTTTATTCCGCAAAATGATCGAGCAGGTTGAGGTCGGAATGACCCTGCAGCGGGGCATCGATTTCCCGGATAAGTACTACGGCAAGGTCACGATTCCGGCTAATGTGGCCGCCTGCACCATCAATCTGGACCCGGCGGCGGGAATGAGCGTTTGTCTGCAGCCAAAGCTGGAAGTGACGCCCGGCGATACGCTGCGGCTTACTGCCAGACCTAATGAGACGATCACAAATGCGGTAAAAATATGCAACCGCGGCGAGGCCAATTCAATTTTACGGATTAGAGACATTTCCAAAGCCGGCAATTGGATTGTGCAGGTTTGGCCGAATCACTTCGATTTGGATATGAATCAATGTGCCCAAACGGAGGTCAAAGTCGTCGGTCCGGTTAATCCGGGAAGCTACGCCGGCTCAATTCGAATATTGAGTAACGCCGCAAACGCGCTCGATTACACGTTGCCCGCCCGCTTGCGGGTGATTGCGCCGAAGCTTATTGTCACGCCGGTAGATACCCTTAAAGTATCGGCCATGCCGGGGCAGTTTGTAATGGCCGCGTTCCAGGCGCTAAATGCCGGCGATGACACACTGAAGATAACCGGTATCACGCCAAGTGCGGCTTGGATGGTGTCGGTTACGCCGTCTGTCGTAAACCTTGCCCCGGGCAAGACTCAACCGTTTACCGTCAATATCGGCGCGCCGGTCGAAAACGGCAATTACACCGGCGAGATCGCTATCACCGGGAACGACCGGGGTCAACCCGGATCCGTATACAAGCTAAAGGTGCGGCTGCAAGTCGGCCCTCCGCCATGCACAGTAACACCCACGGCTCATTTTGCCTGGACGCCAACCTCGCCTTCCGCCGGTTCATCCGTGCAATTTACGGATCAATCCTCGGCGGGAACAGGCGCAACGATCCGCAGCCGGTTATGGAATTTTGGCGACGGACAAACCGACACGACTGAAAATCCAGGCCATGTTTACAATACCAATGGCGTATACACTGTTACGTTGACGGTGACCAATTCCTGCAATCTAAGCAGCAGCAAGAGTCAATCCGTTACGGTTGTCCATCCGCCATGCACGGCAACGCCGACGGCCGGTTTTACAGGCAGCCCGACAACGGGCCAGGCGCCTTTGACGGTACGATTTACAGATCAATCTTCGGCGGGAACGGGCGCAACGATTAGCAGCCGGTTATGGAATTTTGGCGACGGACAAACCGACACGGCCGAGAATCCAGGCCATGTTTACAGCGCAGCCGGCGTTTACACGGTGACATTAACGGTAACCAACTCCTGCAGACAAACCGATGGCGAAACCAAAGTGGGTTACGTCACGGTTACAAGCGGCGTTTGCACGCCGCATTTCACCCCGGTCTGGTCCGGAAATCCCTACAGCCCCATGCGCTTTTGGATCACCAAAGCCATGTTGAGCGGCGTAGATTTGGCCAACTGCGACGAAATTGCGGCGTTTGACGGCGATAAATGCGTGGGTGTGACAAAGGTTACCGGGCCGATTTCAACCGCAAATATGGCGACGGTAACCGCCTCACAAGACGACGATCCGAATGATGGTGTTGTTAATGGTTTTATGCCCGGTCGTCCGATCACGTTCAAGGTCTGGGATTCCCGTCGGCAGGTGGAAATTCTCCTTTGCACAACGACATATAAAGACCTGAACGGCAATCCGGTGAGTCCGATCCCGACCTTTGAAGGCAACGCCGATTTTCTGGTCGAACTGGAATGTAACCCGTGCAGCGGTCCGCACAATATTGTCCTGACCTCCGGCTGGAATATTGTCTCCTCCCATATTATGCCCGGCAATGCAGAGATGAAAGCCGTGTTCCAGGCTCTGATGGATTCCGGGAAGTTGATCAAAGTGTTGGATGAACAAGGGCGGGCCTTGCTGAAGGTCGGCGGCAACTGGGTCAATCAAATCGGCAATTGGCAGGCGACCGAAGGCTATATGGTCAAAGTGAACGGCGACGCCACACTGGTTATTAACGGCGGGTGTGTGCAGCTACCGACCGACATTCCCTTGTCGCTAGGGTGGAATATTATCAGCTATCCGACGCAAACGCCGAAAGACGGCCTGGCCGTTGTTCAACCCATCATTAGTGTATTAATAAAGGTCATTGACGAACAAGGCAAAGCCATTCTGAAAGTTGGCGGCAATTGGATCAATCAAATTGGCGATTTCAAAGCGGGCGAAGGCTACAAAGTCAAAGTGAGCGCCAATGCCACGCTGCCTGTTCAGGCGCCGTCAGCCGCTGTGGCGGCGGTTGGTATCGCTGAAGAAATGACGGCTGCCCCCATGGATGCGCAAACGCTGCATTATACGCCTTGCTGGAGCGGCAACCCCTACAACCGTATGAACTTCTGGTTTGTCGGCGTCAATCCGGCGCCGCAGCCGGGGGATGAAATCGCCATTTATGACGGCGACAAGTGCGTGGGCACAGCCGGCGTTACCGGCCCGATCTCCTGGCAAAATCCGTTAATTGTTACCTGTTCGCAAGAAGATAATCCGACCTGCGGTTTTACGGTTGGGCATAATTTCCAAATCCGTTGCTGGAATGCCGCTGCAAACAAAGAGATTATCGCGCCGCTGAACAAGATTCATTCCCTGGATCTCTCCGGCAGTAACATCACGATGCCGCTCTTCGAGGCAAACAGTGATTACGCATTTATGCTGGATGACAAATCGGCTGTGGAAGATGAACCGGGTACGGCTAAATTCCAATTGTATCTGGCCCAGAGCTACCCCAACCCCTTCAACCCGGTCACGACGATTGCCTTCATGTTGCCGGCAAGCGGCCCGGTGTCCCTGAAGATATACAACGCTGCCGGGCAGTTGGTCAAGACGTTGGCGGATGAGGACAAAGTCGCCGGTCAATACGAACTGACCTGGAACGGCACGAACGATCGTGGCGAAGCGCTCTCGTCCGGCATTTATCTTGCCGTCCTGAATGCCGGAAGGCAAGAGTTGACCCGAAAGATGACGATGATCAAATAATTCGCTGAAAAATCCTTAACCTCTCGAAAAGGGCGCATCATCTCTTGCAGATGGTGCGCCCTTTGCTTTTTAACCGGCGCGTTGTGGCTTTATCTGAGAAAACTTTTGAAGCGTTGCAAAATTTTTGAGACTTTGCCCGCCGTTCTTTCTCTTTAGAGGCGGATGTGTGAAAAGATACCCCAACGCACTTGTATTTATCAACCTTCAAAAGGAGTACGACCATGAAATCAAAAGCGTTATTGACCCACATCACGATGTTGCTGCTCATCACCATGGGTTCTTTGACCGGCTGCGCCGCAGTCTCCTCCGTGCAGTATGTGCCTTTGCCGGACGAAAACGCCGCGCCAGACTCGGCCACTGTACGAATTTATGTGCTGCAGCCCAACAATGAAACCGACGATCGCGACATTTACGACGGTTCATTGCCAATTGGTCGAATACAGGCCGATAGCTATCTATGTTGGGAGCGACCAGCCGGAACAACAGTGCTGACCTGTGTCGGTCAAAAAAAAGAAGATGCTGTTCAATTGCCACTCGTAACACAAAATGGTGAAACTTACTATATTGAAAAAAATTGCGTACGACAAAGTTTTCTTGGCGGCATCTACCATGATGCGCTGAAGACGCTCGATGCCATATCCGGGCAAAAAGCTTTGCTTGATTGTGTTGCGCCCTTATTAGACCGTGCCGCCCCGCAAGCGCGGGCGGCAGACAGCTTACGCAGCCTATCAACTGATGACATGAATAGCAGCCGTCTCTATACTACGATATGGCTAAAGGACGGCAGCATGCTGGCTGGTTTTGTTGTAAATATGACTGACAGCGTCGTGGTTATTGATACTGGCCCCGGCCATCTCACCGTCAACTGCCTAAAGATTGAGCGCATGATTGCAGAGCAACGCTCCTTTCTGGAAACTGCCGAGGAGAGGACAAGACACACTATAAAATTGGAGCAGGAGCGTGACAAACAACTGGGCATATTTGCCAAAGCGTTACCTAATTCGGCGCTGCCCACAGATTCTGCTGATCTAAAGTCTTTTCGAAAAGTCTGGCTGACCGACGGCTCGCGCATGGATGGTCATTTGGTGAAGGTGACTCAAGATACTGTAATTATGAAGACCGGGGAAGTTGAAATTTGTCTGCCTTGCGGTCAGATTTCAAAAATCATTTCTCCTGAAATGGTCCGCCGCCAAAAAAACAAAGGCATTTTGACCGGCATCCTGACCGCGGCGCCTTTGGGCGGGCTGGGCTGGTTTGCAGGTTGGGAAACCACTTCACGCCGGAACTGCGATGGGAAGCTATTCTGCTTTCCAAACGGCCCCAAGATCGCCGCCGGTTGGTTGGGCATATTTACCGGCGTGACGATCGGCAGCCTGATCGGTTTGTCCGTTTCCAAAGCGGACCTGAATGAAAAGACCGCCTTGTGCCGCCCGGTAAATGCGCCTTTATCCACGGATACTCAAAAATCTTTGACCTTTCACGCACCTAATCTGACCCTTCAACCCGACGCCGGCGGCCTGGCCGTCCGCGCCGAACTGCTGAACATGAAGTTTTAGTTTAACTCACGATGTCCCCGGCGCTTCCAAAGCGCCGGGGACATGAAACGCATCATCAATATGGAATATGGAATATGGAAGGAGTTTCTCATGAAATCGAAAGTATTACTGACAACCGTCGCTGCGTTGATGCTGGCCCTCAGCCTGTTCACCGGCTGCGCCACATCATCCGTGCAATATGTGCCGTTACCGGATAAAAACGCCGCGCCGGATTCGGCCAACGCCCGGATTTATGTCCTGCGACCGCTTAACGACAGCGGTTTACGCAGCCTCTACGATGGGGAAGCCCTCATCGGTCAAACAACGGCCAAAAGCTATCTGTGCTGGGATCGGCCGGCCGGAAAAACCATTCTGACCAATGCCGGCGTCCTGGGGCAAAATATGGCTAAACTGCCGTTAGACGCGCAACCCGGCGCAACATACTATGTTCACCAAAAGACGCCGTGGAGCAGTTACAAACAGGATGAGTTACTTACGCTCAAGCCGGAGACCGGTCAAATGGCCCTGGCTTATTGTGGCGCGCCGGCGGTGGATTTGGCCTCGCTTTTGGCGGCGACCGCCGATAGCTTGCTGCAAATAACCGCCGCGGCTGCGCCGGTCGCGCCAGTGCCGGCGACAAAGCCAATCCCGGTTCTGCCCGATAGCGTGTGGCTAAAGGATGGAACGGTCCTCTTCGGCCGGTTGATCGAGATGAACGACTATGCCGTGACAATAACCACGCTAATCGGCGATTTGACGATTAAGCGCGCGTTGATTGATACGCTGACTACGCATCCGGTGGAAATTGTTGCCATGCCTACCCAATCGACGCAACCGACTTCGCCATCCATTGCCCCGGTCAAAAAATCCTCCGGCGATAAGGTCGCCACTGCGCTCGTCCTGGGCCCGATCGGCGGCGCGGCCGGCGGATTTATGCTCACCGCCGTATTTCACGGCTTCGGAAAAGCCGCATCCGGTGCCTGGCTTTTTGAAGAATTTGAAAGTAAAGAAGCCAAGAAGAAGCGGGAAAAAGAAGAAGCAAAAATGTATCAACAGGGTGCGCTGATTGGGGCGGCCGTGGGATTGTTTGCCGGATTGATCGCCGCAACCGCCCAAGGCGAACCGCCCAGGTCACAGCCGATTCGCAAAACCGCCGCCAACGGGTTAAGCGTCACCCAACCGAACATCACCATCCAACCCGACGCCGGCGGCCTGGCCGTCCGCGCCGAACTGCTGAACGTGAAGTTTTAACCATAACGAGATGCCATCTTTGGGAAAGATGGCATCTCTAACCCGCCCCCGGCGCAACATGGACGCAGGGGACACCAACAATCGAAAGGAGTTTTTCCCATGACGACTTACAAAGATACGACCGGCTTGACCGCCTGGCTGGTTCGCTGCCTCAAAACGGATATTGTCTTGACCGCAATTGTCACCCTGCTCATGCTTTTCCCGGCCCGGGCGCAAACCTTCCTCTGGGCGCACGTGCTGGGCATTGCCGCCGCTTCCAATGTAATTATCGTATCGTTGACCGCCGTTCTTTTTCTGCGCTGGATTTATTTTGCCAACAAGAACGCCCGATCTCTTGGAGCCACCGGGATGACCTTTACACCGGGCTGGGCCATCGGCTATTACTTCATCCCGATCATTAACCTGTATAAACCGCGTCGGGCCATGATCGAGATCTGGCAGGCCAGCGCCAACCCGGTGGATTTGGATTGGAAAAACCGGGACTACGATAAAATGATTGACCTGTGGTGGGCGCTCTGGATCATTAACCTTTTCCTGAATCGGGCTGTCGGGAAAACCGATGCTGTTGGCGCACTGGATGTGCTGAATATGATGGCGCATATCACCCTGGGCATTGTGGCGATCATCATGGTCACCCGCCTGGCCGAGTTGCAAACGCATAGCGCGGCGACAAGCCGGCCCGACGCTAATACCGATCCGGCGATGGGCCAATTGGCAACCGCCTGAGCGAAATACGGCACGTCGTGATCGGCTTTAGTCGCCGCAACTCTCGCGGCTCAGACGGCTAAAGCCGATCACGACAACCAAAAACGCTGAAAATAGTTCATGTCCACGCCTTTTTGCTTGACGAAAAAATATGCCGCGTGATATATATTGACGCTCTGCAACCAAATACCACCCCAAACCTTGCGCCATTGTACAGTAACCCGGAGATTCCGCCCATGAAAACACCCCTCTTTTTATGCCTGCTCCTGCTCGTGTTGGCCGCCGCGCCAGCCATGGCCCAGACGCCTATTGACATCCCCGACGCCAACTTCCGCTGGTTTTTGGAGACCACCTATTTTGACAGCGACCTGAGTACGCCCATTACCGATGCCATGGCCGCCGGCGTGACCGGGGAGATGTCTTGTGGCAACCGAAGTATCGCCGACTTGACCGGCATCAAATATTTTGTGAATATTACGACGCTGTATTGCTCTAGCAACCGACTGACCCAATTGGATGTGTCTGGCCTGACCAATTTGCAAAATCTGATTTGCTCTAGCAACCGACTGACCCAATTGGATGTGTCCGGCCTGACCAGTTTGCAAGAGTTGTATTGCTCTTACAACCACTTGGCCTTCGATGCGCTGGAAACCTTATGGAACGCCTCTTACCGCACATATTCTTACTGTCCCCAACGCGCATTTGGCGTAGCCCGTGATACGACCGTGGCCTTTGGCACCTCTTATACCCTGTCTATCACCCGTATCGCCGGGCAAGGCAACCGCTATCAATGGATTAAGGATAATGCCTCGGTTTCCCCGTTATTGACCTCGCCGGAGTTTACCCTGTCCAATCTAACCTTACAAAACAGCGGGTCATACACTTGCCGGATCACCAACACCCTGGTGACGGATTGTTACCTGTCTAGCGAACCCATCACAGTCAATGTGGTAGATCCGACGGTTTGGACGGCCCTGACTGATTTATACCAGGCCGCTAACGGCGATCAGTGGACCCGGCGGGACAACTGGCTATCCACCCGCCCGTTTAGCGAGTGGTACGGTCTGACGGTGAGCAATGGCCAGATCACGGGCGTCAATCTGTCGAACAACAACCTGAGCGGGAGTCTGGCGTTGGATTTTGGCGG
Organism: uncultured Gemmatimonadota bacterium; assembly: GCA_964404765.1. Classification (GTDB taxonomy): domain Bacteria; phylum 4572-55; class 4572-55; order 4572-55; family 4572-55; genus CAYOLL01. The sequence goes on from CAYOLL010000125.1 coordinate 14,029, forward strand.
CTGGCCGGCGTTGCAATCCCTTAATCTTTCTTACAATCGCATCAGTGGCGCCTTGCGTCTGGCGGCTTTGCCGAATCTGCAAACAATTGAGTTAGCCAATAATCAATTGACCCAACTGACGTTGCCGGATAGTTTGCCAAAACTGGAACGTCTTTACTGCCAAAACAATCAATTGACCCAACTGACGTTGCCGGATAGTTTGCCAAAACTGGAGTACTTTAGTTGCGACAATAACAAACTGACCCAGTTTGTCCTGCCAGAAATTTTGCCAGAGCTTTACGGTTTTAGTTGTGCCAACAATCAAGTAGGTCAATTAACAATACGCAACGCGCCAAAATTGAATTATTTGAACTGCATGAACAACAAGCTAACGGCTTTGACCTTAGATAATGCATTTATGATTCTCGTTAGCTCTTCTTCATACGACCTCTGCGCGATTAAAGGCGCCAATAACCAACTGACCCAGGTTAACCTTTCTCGCGTATCACAGCTAAGAGGGCTTGATCTTTCCAATAACCGCTTGACTCAATTAACATTGCCGGACAGCCTGCCGGAGTTGCGGCTGCTCAACTGCGCCAACAATCAGTTGACGCAATTATCGCTATCGAACTTGCCCAAACTCAATGAATTGGACTGCTCGAACAACAAGCTGACCCAACTGACAATGACGAATGCGTTTTTGGTCTATTCAGATTACTATTACTATTACTACTACAATAATTCCAATACCCGTAATGTGAGCCATGCCATCAACTGTGCCAATAACCAATTGACGGCGCTGACGCTTGTTGATTTACAGCAATTGGCCGGCGTCAATACGTCCAATAATCCGATCACGCAAGTTGCGTTTTCCAGTTTACCAATGTTAGCGTCGTTGGATGTGTCCAATTGCCAATTGACGCAGTTGTCCACGCTTAACTTACCCAATTTGGCTACGCTCAACTGCTCGCGCAATCGTCTAACAGAGTTGGCGCTGTCCAATATGCCAAGTCTCTTCAACCTGAACTGTTCCTACAATCAACTTACCCGGTTGGAATTGGACAGCGTGTTTGTTACGCCAAACTCAAACTATGCCCAACAGTTGGACTGCTCCAACAATCAACTTTCACAACTCATTCTGGCTGATTTACCGGAACTGGATATCATTAACTGCTCGTATAACCGCATTACCCAACTCACCCTGTCCAATTTACCCAATTTGACGGGTCTGAATTGTTCATACAACATGTTAACTCGATTGGAGGTGCCCAGCTTGTTTAAACTGAACAATTTAAATTGCAGTCATAATCAGCTGACACAGTTGGAGTTGCCAGATAGTTCATCAACTGCCTACCCTTTTCCCACGGTAAAATGCTCTTATAACCAACTTTCCCAGCTTGACCTGACAAATTTTATTGCAATGTCTGAGCTTGACTGCTCTCACAACAAACTGACAAGTATTCAGCTTCCGCAGTTTTTTATTATACGGCTGAACTGTTCGCATAATTTTCTAAAAGATATTGCATTTCCCCAAAGTTGGACGTTTGAAACTTTTATCCAATATGTAAGTGCTTTTGATCTCACGTTCAATCAGTTTTCATTTGGTTTTCTTGAAAGCATGATCTTCGGAAATATCCCATTAGGACAAATCACTTACTGCCCGCAAAGCCAGCTCGGCGAGCCGCAGACCCGCGCGGTTGGCCTGGGCGATGATGCCCTGCTCACGGTCAACACGGGCGGGCGGCACAATCTCTACCAGTGGTTCAAGGACGGGGCGGCCGTCACGGAACTGAACAGCCGGCCGGAGCTGCGCCTCTACAGCCTGCGCCCGCAGGACGCCGGAACCTACACTTGCCGCATGATCAACAACTTGGTCACGGACTGCGCCCTGCTCAGCGCGCCCATCTACCTGAACAAGGCCGCCCGCGACACGGTCAACTACATCGCCTACACCGACGAGGCCGGGCAAATCCACCTGTCCCTGCACGACCTGTCCGGCCAGGCCCGGCGCGACACCGTCGTGTCCGTCAGCGGGCTCAACTCCGGTCCGGACTGGTGGGTCGCGCCGGACAAACAAACCCTGCGCGTGGCCTGGACCAGCCGCCCCGGCCCGCAGGCCGCCCCGGACATCTTCCTGCGCGTCTCCAGCGACGGCGGCCAAACCTGGGCAGCGCCGCAGCCGGTGGCCAACGATCCGGCGGCTGCCGAATACGACCCCGGCTTTAGCGCCGATGGCGCGGAAATTATCTACAGCGGCAACGCCACGCCGGACGGGGTCTTTGGCCTCTTCCGCTACAGCGTGGCCGACGGCCGGCGGGAGCGGGAAGACCTGAACGGGGTCTTTGCCGGGCAGGACATCCTCTATCCGCACCGCATCCCGCCCTCGGACACGGAACGGCGGCTGCTGGTCTTTCACGTCCCGGGCGAAAACGCCAACTGGATTTACGATCAGGATAGCGAGACCCTCTATCCGCTCTACCTGCCCACGGACGCTACCACCGCCGCGCTGGATAATCCGCCGGACATTGACAAAGTCACCCGCTCCAACGCTTTTGTGGCCGATGTCAGTTCGGCGGCCATCAGCTACGTGGACGGCAGCGGGACGCGCCGGGTGGCCTTTGCCGACGGCCTGACCCTGGTGGAAACCGGCGGCGAGCCCTACTACACCTATGCCACGCTGGACGACATCTGCCCGGGCGCGGGCGGGACGCAACTCCAGCCGCGGCTGTCCAACGGCTGGCTTTATTATCTGGACGCGGCCACGCAGACCATCCAAGCGGTGGATTTGGAGAACCTGCAATGCCAGACCCTGACCGACGAGACCGGCGTACCCATCCAGGATGCCAATTTTAACGGCACGCCCGATCAAGTTACGCCCGATTTTGTGCCGGGCATTCCGTCGGCCTATTATGGCAGCAATTCCGTCCTGGTCACCGGCGTCATCGTCACGCTGGAAGCGCCGACGGCCGGCGCTCAACTGATCGTCTCCAACAAGGGCGGGCAGGACTTGATCGTCAGCGGCGTCGGCGTGGAGCCGGTCGTGCCCTGGGTGGACATCAGCCCGCTGACCGAGACCCGCCTGGCCGCGGATCAGGACACCAGCTTGACCATTTCGATCAATATGGCCGGTCTGGCGGCGGGCGTGTACACAGCTGGCATTGTCGTAAGCAGCGGCGAGACACGCCAGGTTCTGCCGCTGACCGTGTCCGTCGGTGTGGACGCCCTGGCCGGCTTTCACCTGTTCCAGAACATGCCCAACCCGGCCGAGGGTTCGACCGAAATCCAGTATTTGCTGTTCGCGCCCGGTCCGGTAGAGTTGACCGTCTATAACATCGCTGGTCAGCGCGTCCGCCGTCTGGTGCACGCCGCCGAACAGAATGTCGGCTTCCACACAGCCATCTGGAACGGCCGCAACGACGACGGCCAGGACGTGGCCGGCGGGCTGTATTTTTACAGTTTGAAGTTTAAGGGGAAGGAACGGGTGAAAAAACTGACGCTGCTCAGATAGAGCCCATGCCCGCACTTCGCAATCTCGCAAGTGGGGGCAAGGAATTGAATTGGTGCGGAAGATAGAGGATGACCATGCTGAATGATTCGATACGCCAATAGAATTTGCAAAGCAAAAGTCCCGCTGCGTCGATGGATGGAGCAGGGCTTTTGTTTACGAAACGTCCGTAAATCTTGCATTGCAGACGTTCAAATCATAACAAAAAAAGACCCGTTGGACAAGCAAAATCCAACGGGTTTTTTGTTGTACACCACTTTTTTGCGAGTTGAGCACATTTAGTCAAGTTTTTACCGGTGCCTTTGTGTTAGTGTAAGGTTTAGAATTTTAATGCAAAATTAGGCGGCTGCTGCATTTGCCGCCCGCCTCAGTAACGCACAGTGTTGCCGTCAGTTATAGTGATTCCACGAGTTCGGCACACACTTTTCTCAAACGATTAGCGGTCACGACCATTATGCCGATCCGCACGGCGATATCCGTCAGGGTATGAAAAAGATGGATAGGCGTTACGCTGATCCGGGAGTACGCGCGTAGAATTTCCAAACAGGCTCGCCAGTTGTTTTCACAAATAAGCTTTTTTACTCAGTGTGCAAAAGCGGGTTGACAATCAGAGGTTTTGCGGGTAATTTGCGGTATTGGATTTTAGCGGGGCAACAGTTGTAGCGATCTGTACCTAAATTGAGCGATTTTACGATTTTGGGCAAGCATTTTGGGCCATTTTGGGT
>CAYOLL010000126.1:0-10032 GCA_964404765.1 uncultured Gemmatimonadota bacterium
AGAGCAAAACCCTTAGGGTGAACTTACCCAAAGTTATTAAATTGACGTTCCTAAGTTAAGGTAGGCTGTTCAAGTTGTCATTCTGGAAGAATCTTTTTTGAATCAAGCACGACAACACAACCGGCAAGTCAAAACGACTGGCCAAAGCTGATAAACATTCGGCCGGTATGTCGATTAAATTGATCGCCAAAATCGACCGGATACCCCCAATCAATACGCAGGGGTCCAACCGGCGTAAAATAGCGCAAGCCTAACCCGCCACTAAGCCGCTCTGACGCCATAAGCGGATCGTTACTTATGGAAAATCCGCCTTGCCTGGCCCGGTTTACCTCACCCGTCGTAAACCAAAGCCGCCCATAGTCCCCAAAAATGACAAATTGAAAATAGGTGAAAAAGGGCAGCCGCAGCTCCAAACTGCCGGCCACAAGGGCATTGCCGCTTTTTGTCCCGCGATGATTTGTGGAGCCTAACGCATTTTCCCGATAACCCCGGTTGGTTGAATTCCCGCCATAGGCAAATTGGTCCGTCGGCTCAATCAAATAAGTATCACCATAGGAATTAACCTGCCCGGCCTGCACACGCGCCGATAAAATCAGCCCTTTGATGCGGCGATAGGCTGACAAATCCGCATGATAGCGAATAAAATCATTATCGCCCCTGAGCAAAAAGCCGCCAATTCGGGTTGAAACAAAAACATTATAACCTCTAACAGGATTAAAAACATCGTTGCGCGTATCTCGTGAGAGCGAAATGCCAAAACTGTTGGTAATCGTGCGTCCCTGTTGTATTTCACTATGCAGACTGATACCGGTTGTGTCCACATCAAAATAGGTATCCATTCGCCAGCCAATTTGAAATGAAACCTGGTTATAGCGCCGAATAGTGCGGCCTGTAGCCACGCGCGCGCCAACAATTTCCAGACGATGGGCCAGCTCGGTTAAGTCACGGTTATTCTCATAACTATAGTTTAAGTCCAGGCCGCTGGTCCAACGATATTGAAACAGCCGCGGGTCTACATATTTAAGTTCTAATGCGCGGTGAATCCGAAAAAAAGCATCGGATTTAATGACATCCGTATCGGTCAAAATTCCTTTCAACTGAAGTTTTTGGGCATTATCAAAAAGGTTGTCATGGCCGTATTCCGCGCTCAGTCGCCCGCCATCCAGCGTGCCATAGCCAATACCTCCGCCAATCCAGCGCAGCTTTTCTTCGACCACTTTTATTACCAGATCGACTTCCGGCTGCTTTTCTTCAAAACCTGCCAGAATTAAACGTACATCGCGAAATAAACCTGTGCCGTACAAACGCTGCTGATCTTGTTGAATCAAATTCAGATTCAGCGTCGACCCCGCAGTAGTTTCCAATTCCCGCAAGATAATACGATCTCGCACTTTCCTGTTGCCGCTTACCTGAATGGCCCGAACTTTAACACATATTCCGGTCTCGACAGTCAGAATCAAATTTGCTGTAAAACGATCCGCAGAAAAAGTAGCGCTATCACGCAACGTAGCATACACATAGCCAGCGTTAGCATACGCATTAAGAATGTCTTGCTTCTGCTGCTCAATTAAAATTTGACTATAGGGATCACCCGATTTGAGACTTAAGAAATTAGCCAACAGCAAACTGTCAATAACATCCTCATCGGGTCGGATGCGCAGATTGCCCAAGCGGGTTTGCCTTCCTTCGCTGATTACAATCGTGTAATGCCGCTTATTATCGCGAGTCAAAATATCAGTCGATTCCACTTTTTTGGCTTGTAAATAACCATAGCGGCGATACAGCTCAAAAATCGTCTTCAAATCCGCGCGCAAATGTGTTTCATGATAATCGTCGATGCGCTCGATGCGGAGCAGTTTTTGCAATCTTTTATTGGAAAACAGGGTGTTACCCTTGAAAAAAACTTTGTCAATCGGCAACTCGGCCTGCGCGGCTGTTACCAATATTAAAATCAAGCTGGTGATGAGAATTAAAAGCTTGGCATATTTTTGAATCACAAGTACACTCGCGCTTAAAAGCAATGTTGTGGCTTATGAATTGAGGCTCATCAAAAGTTTAGGGAAAGATTCTATCCACAAAGTTTCATGGAAATCCAACTTTGCGAAGGCTTCAGTGCACAAAACATGCGGATTTCAAATTAAGCCTTCGCAAGGTTTCACCATCTTATCCCATGAACCGGTTATATTAAAGCCCGGCTAAAACTTTCGCAAATAATATTTTTACAAGATGACAATTGCTTGCGTATATTGTATCTTACTGTTGCCCCTAAAATATTGTTTTGGAGTAGCAAGCTTCAGCTTGCTAAAAACTAAAAACACCCCAATCACCAGATGCAAATGGATGAGCGTAAAATGAAAACCATCCTTTTAACAAACGACGATGGCATTGATGCCGTTGGTTTAGCAGCGCTCAAAGCAGCGCTCAAAGATCATTTTGATGTCTACACCGTTGCCCCGCATCACGAGCAAAGCGGCTCGAGCCATTCACTCACATTAGCGGCGCCCTTGCGTATTGAAACGCATGATGAACGCACTTTTAGCGTGAACGGTACGCCCACCGACTGTGTGATGCTGGCATTAAACAAGATTTTGCCGCGCCGACCGGATATTCTGGTTTCCGGTATTAACTATGGGCAGAATATGGGTGACGACGTAACCTATTCGGGCACGGTTTCCGCTGCCTTCGAAGGCACGCTAATGGGTATTTCGTCAGTTGCTGTTTCGCTGGTGATTCGTGGGCAGCAGCCGCCATACTATTTTGATGACGCCGCGCGCGTTACCCTTGAGCTAATCGTGCAAATTATCGAGCAGGGATTTCCCGATGACATGCTGCTGAATATTAATATTCCAAACCTGCCGCACGGACAAATCAAAGGCGTTGCTGTGACCAAACTCGGCAAGCGAACATACGAAAATACCGTAGTGGAAAAACACGACCCACGCGGCAAGCCATATTATTGGATTGGCGGAACGCTAAACTGGGAGTCTATCCCGGCCTCGGATTTCTATGCGCTTGATCATCAGCTCGTATCGATTACGCCCTTGCATTTAGATTTGACCAATTATCAAACGATTCCGGTTTTAGAAAAATGGGCACTGCATCTATAAAATTTGAGCCGGACTCTTATACAGCCGACCGTCAGCGGATGATTACGCAGCAAATCAAAAGTCGCGGTATTCTGGACAACCGGGTTATTTTGGCGATGGGTACAGTGCCACGCCACCTTTTCGTACCGGTATCCACCCGTAGCCATGCCTATGATGATAATCCCATGCGCATCGGCCACGGTCAAACAATTTCGCAACCCTACATAGTCGCGTACATGACGGAGCAATTACGGCTGACCGAAACGGATCGGGTCTTGGAAATTGGCACCGGTTGCGGTTATCAAACTGCGGTGCTGGCAGCCATAGCGGCGGAAGTCTATACTATCGAGCGGATTGAGGAATTATCAGAAATAGCCCGCAAAAACCTTGCCTTAAACGGCTTTTCACAGCGGATTCAATTTAGGATTGGCGATGGGAGTTTAGGTTGGCCGGAAAATGCGCCCTATCAAGCAATTCTCGTTACAGCCGCCTCACCCAAAGCCCCGGAAACGCTTAAGCAACAGTTAGCCGATGGCGGGCGACTGGTCATCCCTGTAGGTGAGCGATACCAACAAAACATTCTCTCGATTACCCGTCATGGCGATCTTTTTGAAGAAGAAGTCCAAATCGGCTGTATTTTTGTACCACTGATTGGCCAATTAGGCTGGTAATGGCCGTTTTATTTTAAACGGCCTTAGCCGCCACGCACCCGCACCACAAGCACATTCCGCCGGACATTAAGCACAACCGCATTCCTGCGCCGAACATGCGCTTTGATCAGCCCAATTTGCCGGTGGTGATTGAGGAGGTTTTTGGGTTGGTTACCTGATAGGATTCTAATCGCAGGGCGATCAGCCTGAAGCCATCCGCCAACTCGTGGACGGCCTCAAGCGCGGCTTTTCAAGTGTAAATTTTTGTCAAAACTCTAACCGCGAGGTTCAACCATGCAAACGGTAACCCTATCTAAATCGGGACGAATTCTGATTCCAGTCGCAAGTCATTCTTGAACCAACCACCCGGAGATTGCAATGAACATCCGTATTGACCCGCATACGCTTGAACGCGCTGCCGAAAGAGACGCGTCGGAAGCGGAAATCATGGACACGATTCAAACCGGCTCGCCTATTCCGGCTAAACATTAACGATTGGCCAAGGCCAAAGTTTACGACTTCAATCAAGACCGAAACGGCAAGTTTTATTCGCAAAAACGGGTTGAGGTCATTTACGTGATTGAAAGAAACGAAATTGTCACCGTTACCGTATATGTCTTTTACATCAAATAGGAGGCTTAAAATGCAGGTTCACTATGATTCAACCCGCGATTTGCTTTATCTGCGCTTTGATGACCGCAAACAGCAGGTCACCAACCAACGCCTGAACGAAGATATTGTGCTGGACATTAACGAAGATGGTAAAATTGTCGGTATCGAAATTTTGGACGCTTCACTCAGCCTGAGTTTGGAGCGTGTTTTGCCGGTTCAGTTCATCAATATGCCTGTTCAAATTGCTGTGGCTTAGATTGGAGCTTTTATGCCCACTTTTCAACTCATCTCTAAATACATACCCACTTTAACAAGGATGAACGTAAATGCTAACCAAAACCATATCCATCAAAAACCTGCTGAGTGAGATCAATCAACTGGGCTTTGGCCAGGACGATCTGGTGCTTTTATTGGCGGATGCGCAGGCAATTACGCTCAAGAAAATTGCGCCGTTCAGCCGATTGACGGAATTCGCCGGGCCGGCATAACGCCGGATGAAATTGATGATATTGTGCACAAAGTCCGGCGGAGGAAACGTAAGAAATGAGCAGCTCAGCCAATCTTGTTATTGTCATGGACACGAATGTCTGGGTTTCGGCTTTGATCTGGGGTGGCCCTCCGGCGCCAATCCTTTCGGCATCCGATTTTTTGAACCGCTATCTGTCAGCTACCTATCCGCAAGCCAAGCCATAAATGCAAGACGTTATTACGGAGATCAAACTTACATGCCCACCCCATTCCAACTCATCTCCAAATACACCCCGCAGGGCGATCAGCCCGAAGCCATCCGCCAACTGGTGGACGGACTCAAGCGCGGCGATCAGCATCAGCTCTTGCTCGGCCTAATACATCACAAGCAAGGAGGTTTGTTATGATAATGTTTACTCGCTATATGACAATAAGTTTTATTATGATTTGTTTGTGGGTCCCGAATACGGTCTTTGCAGAAAGAATGATAGATTCTGTCTACGTTTTTACGGACACGTTGATCGTAAAAGAAGCGGGCTTGAAGGTAGTATATCCGATAAGCAAATCGCAAAAACTTGCGAAGGAAAAGCCTGTTCTTTCAGGTGAATCTAATCGAGGTGGGTCTTTTATTTCGTTCGACTGCTATTTTGCTGACGAATACATTGCTATTCAAGAAATTCTTTTCCATTCTGCGAAATCATGCTCAGCGTTTGCAAAAGAGATTGCTAACGAATCCGACAATGGCGAAGATGGTTTCCCGCTTAGTTGGTACTCACCAAATAGCTTCAAAGATCAGCAGAAGGCGCTCAAAAACTCGTCGTCATCAGATGGTTACAATTTTATCGTCTTACCAGGAACAAACTACTTGGTTAATTGCCAACATTACGACCCGGGTGCCGGTGATGGTTTTGAAGCGATTACATTTGTAGAAGATGTACGAGTAATGATTGTCTTTTATGCTGCTGCAAATAATTGCACTGAGGACTTTAAAAAATACCTGGCACTTCTTTCGAAATTCAAATTATTACCGACACCACGAAAGTAAAAAATGCCCACCCAATTCCAACTCATCTCCAAATTCCAGCCGCAGGGCGATCAGCCCGAAGCCATCCGCCAACTGATGGACGGTCTCAAGCGCGGCATTCCAAACCCCGGATGCCTGCCAAAACCATTTGCGTTGGCAGGAAAATCGTTGCATATTTACGTTATGCACCCACACGAAGTTTATTTTGACGGAGAACGGAGGAGCCGATGAACTTAGATGACATCTTGTTAGATATACATGGCCTGCGCAAAAAGCTGGAAAACTTTGAGCGCAAATATGGCGTCCTGTCGGAAACTTTTTACGAATCATATCAGTGCGGTGAGGAACCGGCGAATGATGCCTGGGTGGGTGACTGGGCGATATGGGCGGGCACGTACAAAGTCTGGCTGCGGCGTCAGGAGCAATATCGAAAAGCCATCCATGCGCTGCAGACGGAAAGCGCCATTTTGATGAATGTCATTGAAAGGACTGCCCGCCATGAAGAAATTGCAGTCTTTGCGTGAGTATGAACTTTTTGTCTATACGCTTCAGGAAAAATATCCTCAGATACGCACGTCAACCTTGATTGTCGTTCGCGATGGCCCGGCCGTGGCCACGCTTAGCGGTGAGTTGTTTTTTGACAAGGGCTATCGTATTTTTATTTGGGAAATGGTCACTTTTGACGATGGTCATTTTCTCATTGAAGATTATGGCTACGAGTTTTGGCGAAACGACGAGAAACTGGCCTGGTACGACAGCCAGCCTCATCCCAACGATCCGGCCTTAGCCGCCACTCACCCGCATCACAAGCACATCCCGCCGGACATTAAGCATAATCGCATTCCTGCGCCCAACATGCGTTTTGATCAGCCCAATTTGCCGGCGATGATTGAGGAGATTTTGGGGTTGATCGCGTGATAGGATTCCGACCGCAGGGCGATCAGCCCGAAGCCATCCGCCAATTGGTGGACGGTCTCAAGCGCGGCTTTCCAAACCTCGGATTCCTGCCAAAACCATTTGCGTTGGCAGGAAAATCGTTGCATATTTGCGCGATGTATTCAACACGAAGTTCATTTTGTGAATATTTTGTTTATTCGATTCAGGTATTTTGATCAAAAGGAGCAAATATGACCCTCCAGGAAATTGTTGAAGACATTGTGACATTGGGTGATTCGTTGCGCGGGTATGAACGGAAGTATAGCATTTTGTCGGAAACGTTCTACGAATCCTACCAAAACGGCGAAGAACCGGAAGATGACGATTGGGTGGGCGATTGGGCCATCTGGGCCGGGACGTACGAGACCTGGCAGGAACGAAAAACCCAATACCGGCGCATCCTGGACAGCTTGACCCGACAAACTCCCCAACTCTCCGGCATAATCGGGAAGGCGGCCCGCCGTGAATCCATTCTCGTCCCTGCGTGATTACGAGGAATATGTTTATACGTTGCGGTAACGGTATCCGAAACCGGTTGGCTCGACGCTGGTGATTGTTCGGCAAGGGCATCGCAGTGCTATTTTGAGCGGCATGTTGTTGTTCCCGAATGACTATCAAATTTCAGTTCAGGAGCATCTGATCTTTCCAAATGGGCCGGTTCAAATCAAGCAATACGGCTATACCTTTTGGCATCTGGGCAAAAAACTGGCCTGGTATGACAGCCAACCCCATCCCAACGATCCGGCCTTAGCCGCCACACACCCGCATCACAAGCACATCCCGCCGGACATCAAGCACAATCGGATTCCCGCGCCCAACATGCGTTTTGATCAGCCCAATTTGCCGGTGGTGATTGAGGAGATTTTGGGGTTGATCGCGTGATAGGATTCCGGCCGCAGGGTGATCAGCCAAATCCTGGACAGCTTGTGGCACAACCATTTTCAAAAAAGGATGACGCGATGAATGTTAATTTCCCAATCCCCGACCAACAATTCTGGCATGAACTTGTGCAACGAATTACATCCAAAGGTTCACCGGAAAAGATTGTGCTATTTGGCTCGCGGGCGCGTGGCGACTATTTGCCGGATAGCGATCTGGACATTCTTATTGTCGAAAATTCGAATGCGCCGCGGATCAAGCGCAGTCTGCGTTATCGGCGAGCTTTGCGCGGTTTATTTCCCGCCAAAGACATTGTGGTCTGGACACCGAACGAAATCGCCGAATGGCAAAACGTCCCCAATGCGTTTATCACCACGATTTTGCGAGAAGGAAAGGTGTTGTATGAAAGACAAAATTGAATTGACCCGTGGCTGGTTCGATAAAGGCGACAGCGACTTGACTGCCCTCAAATCGCCATGCCCACCCAATTCCAACTCATCTCCAAATACACCCCGCAGGGCGATCAGCCCGAAGCCATCCGCCAACTGGTAGACGGGCTTAAGCGCGGCGATCGGCATCAGGTCTTGCTCGGCGCGACCGGCACGGGCAAGACGTTAGCAAAGTTCTCACTTTTCAACGAGTAAGCAAATATGTCACGACAAATAGAGTTTTACAAATCGTCAGCCGGAGCTTGTCCAGTGGAGGACTTTTTAGACTCGCTAACAGACCAAAATGCGCAAAAGGTTGCCTGGGTCTTGAAACTGATTGAAGACATAGACATTGTTCCCAGACAATACTTCAAGAAGCTGGCTGGAACGGATGGCATCTGGGAAGTTCGGGTAAAAGCAGGCAAGCAAACCGTGCGGTTACTCGGCTTTACTCATGGCCTGCGCTTAATCGTCCTGACCAATGGCTTTTTCAAGAAGAGTGAACAAATTCCGGCCAAAGAAATTGAATTGGCCGAACACCGAAAACGTGATTATTTGAGGAGAACGACTCATGAGTGATTTGCAAAGCTACATCGTCAAGCGCAAAAAAATAAATCCGGAATTTGCCCGTAATTTTGACGAGGGCTATGAAGTCTTTAAACTGGGCGTAATTCTGCGGCAATTGCGCGAGCAGGCCGGTCTCAGTCAGGCGGACTTAGCGGGTCAGTTAAGGATTCGCGCGAATGTGATCTCGCAGATTGAAAATCATTCCGGTCAGGCGCGTTTGGAAGTGATTGAAGCCTACGCTGCCGCATTGGGTAAAAAAGTCAAAGTCATGGTTGCTTGACCAAAAGGAATAAGTTATGCCCACCCCATTCCAACTCATCTCCAAATTCCAGCCGCAAGGCGACCAGCCCGATGCCATCCGCCAATTTGTGGACAGCGGCTTTCCAAGTATAAGTTTTTGTCAAAACTCTAAACGCGAGGTTCAACCATGCAAACGGTAACCCTATCTAAATCGGGACGGATTCTGATTCCGTCGGCGATTCGGAAATCATACAACTGGAGGCCGGGCACCCGGTTGACGCTGACCGCCACGCCCAACGGTCTTTTGCTGAAACCGCCGGTATGGTATCCCGACATAACGCTGGATCAGGTATTTGGCTGCCTTAATTACGACGGCCCGGCCAAAACTATTGCCGAAATGGACGAAGCGGTCGCCATCGGGCAAAAGAAACAGTGGCGCAAGGAGTCGCAGGCCTGTTTCTCACCGCGTTAGCGGTGACCTGTTTATAGCAAAAGCATTGAAAGCAACCTGCGCCAAACCGCGTTAGCGGTTTAATGTTTGCGGACGCCGAACTCTAACTCTAAATTGAATCCCCATTATCAAACCTCGCTTTGGAGAACGCCAATGGCCAATACCTACACCCAACTTTATGTTCACGTCGTTTTCTCAACCAAATTGCGCGAACCGATGATCGCCAAATCTTTTCAGGAAGAACTCCACAAATACATCACCGGCATTGTGCGCAATTTGGGACAAAAGCTCATTGTCATTAATTCCATGCCGGATCATATTCATATTCTCGTCGGCCTAAAACCGACCTTGGCCATTTCGGATTTGGTGCGGGATATCAAACGGGATTCGTCGGCGTTTGTGAATGAAAAACGTTGGTTGATGGGGCATTTTGGTTGGCAAGACGGCTATGGCGCATTTTCGTATGGGCATTCCCAATTGGATACGATTGTGCAATACATTCAAAATCAAGAGCAACACCATCGCAAGCGGACGTTTAAAGAGGAATATTTGGAGTTGTTGGATAAATTTAACGTGGAATACGATTTGAAATATGTGTTTGATTGACCATGCGGATTTAATCTGTTATAAACAGATGACCGCTAACGCGGTCGGACCTATGTTTCTTAAACTTCTGAATGCTATAAACAGA
>CAYOLL010000126.1:10132-17891 GCA_964404765.1 uncultured Gemmatimonadota bacterium
TGACCGCAAACGCGGTCTGAACGTGTGCTATTTGAAATGTGTATGCTATAAACAGATGACCGCAAACGCGGTCTGAACGTGTGCTATTTGAAATGTGTATGCTATAAACAGGTGACCGCTCACGTGGTCTGAACGTGTGCTATTTGAAATGCGTATGCTATAAACAGGTGACCGCTAACGCGGTCTGAACAAAATCAAAAGGTTATACCATGCCCACTTTCCAACTCATCTCCAAATACACCCCGCAGGGCGATCAGCCCGAAGCCATCCGCCAACTGGTGGACGGCCTGAAGCGCGGCGACCGACATCAGGTTTTGCTCGGCGCGACCGGCACGGGCAAGACGTTTACGATGGCCAATGTCATTGCTCAAAGCAATATGCCCGTCATCGTCATGTCGCACAACAAGACCCTGGCGGCCCAGCTTTACGGCGAGCTGAAGAGCTTCTTCCCGCACAACGCGGTAGAGTATTTCATCAGCTACTACGATTATTATCAGCCGGAGTCGTATATCCCGACCACGGACACCTATATCGAAAAGGACTCGTCCATCAACGACGACATTGACCGGCTGCGGCTGCGGGCCACATCGTCATTGCTGGAGCGCGAGGACGTGATTATCGTGGCCAGCGTGTCGTGCATCTACGGCCTGGGCACGCCGGAGGAATACAAAAACATGCTGCTGTTCCTGACCCGCGGCCAGGTTATCGAGCGGGACGACGTGCTCAAACGGCTGATTGACATGCAATATGTGCGCAACGATTTCGACTTTGACCGGGGCGTGTTCCGGGTGCGCGGCGACACGGTGGAAGTGCGCCTGGCCTACGAGAATGTGGCCGCCCGCATCGCCTTCTTCGGCGACGAGGTGGATCGCATTTCCATCATCAACCTGATCACCGGCGACGTGATCGAGGAAAAGCAGAAAATCGCCATCTACCCGGCCAAGCATTACGTGACCACCCTGCCCCGGCTGGAACAGGCCATGATCGGCATCGAGCAGGAAATGACCGCCCGTGTGGCCGAGCTGGAGGCCGAGGGCAAGCTGCTGGAGGCCCAACGCATCAAACAGCGCACCAAGTTCGATATGGAAATGCTGCGCGAAGTGGGCTATTGCACCGGCATCGAAAACTACTCGCGCCACATGGACGGCCGCGCGCCCGGCACGCGCCCGGCCTGTCTGCTGGACTATTTCCCCAAAGAATTTTTGATGATCATTGACGAGTCGCACATGTCCGTGCCCCAGGTGGGGGCCATGTTCAACGGCGACCAGGCCCGTAAAAAAACACTGGTGGATTTTGGTTTCCGCCTGCCTTCGGCGCTGGACAATCGCCCGCTTAAGTTTGACGAATTCGAGAAGTTTATGCACCGGGTCGTTTACGTGTCGGCCACGCCGTCGGACTTTGAATTGCAAAAGGCCGGCGGGGTGATTGTGGAGCAGGTCATTCGCCCGACGGGCCTGCTCGATCCGGAGATTGACGTGCGGCCGGTGGACGGGCAGATTGACAACCTGCTGCATGAAATACGCGGTCGGGTCAAGTCCGGCGAGCGCGTGTTGGTGACGACGCTGACCAAGCGCATGTCCGAAGACCTGACCACGTATCTGGAGCAGTTGGATGTGAAGGTGCGCTACCTGCATTCGGAGATCCAAACGCTGGAGCGGACGGACATTCTGCGCGATTTGCGGCTGGGCAATTTTGACGTGCTGGTGGGCATCAACCTGCTGCGCGAGGGACTGGACCTGCCGGAAGTGTCGCTGGTGGCCATTCTGGACGCGGATCGCGAGGGCTTTTTGCGGGCGGAAAAGTCGCTGATTCAGACGATTGGCCGGGCGGCGCGCAACGTGCACGGCCAGGTAATTATGTATGCCGATACGATCACCAAATCCATGCGCCGGGCTATTGACGAGACCAACCGGCGGCGCAAGATTCAGCTGGACTACAACACCAAACACGGCATCCAACCGCGCACAATTGTGAAGTCGGTGGACACCATGTATATCCGTTTGGGCGAAGAGACCAAGTACATGGCCGCCGAGGACACGCCCAAATATTACACCGATCTGGACTACGACGCCCGGATTCAGGCGTTGGAAGCGGCCATGCAGGACGCGGCCAAGAACATGGATTTTGAGAAAGCGACCTTGCTGCGCGATCAACTGTTCGACCTCAAAGCCGAGCGGGACAAGGACGTACAAAGGCCGTGGGAGAAAGGCTCCAAAGGCGACGTGCAATATCCGTCGCTGTCGCAGCAAAAGCAGAAGAATCGGCGGCAGGCGAAGGCCCGGACGCGGAATGTAAGGCGATAACAGATTGGTGAAAACGCTTGACTTTTTATAACATTTGTGGTAAAGATTATTGTTGCCGTCAACCAAGCACAAAACTTGCAAAGTGGAATTCAAGATGTTAACGAGTAAGTTGAAAAACTTAGATTTTAACGCCAAAAATGGGCTTGTTATTTGCGGTAGTCCTGAGGTTGCGCACGACGCAGAGCTTTATCATATTCACGATAAAGCTCTCAGGCTGGGGGTTACCGCTGTCTTGTTTCGGAGAAAGTACAATGACGAAGATAAAGTTATAGATTCTAAACCGGCTCTCTATATTTTTGAAAGACAAAATGATCTTTCACAGGAAGATCATGAGGATTTACATGCCAAAATTTGGAGCGCCGGCGATGTTGAGGTCTACTTTGTTTTATCAAAAACACGGATAGATATTTTTAATGCACGTAAACCCGCAGAGGTCAGAGACGGACAAAATTTAGACCTGACGAGTTTGCGTTTGGTACGTGATGCTTTGGAAGGGTTCGATAACCAACGGTTTTCTGCGGAAGTCTTTGGAAAAGGAGTCTTTTGGGAGCAAGAGGACTTCAGCAACCAACTCAAGGAGGAAGACGCGCCCTATCATCGCTTACTAGATTACTTACTGGCCACTCGTACGCATTTGAATGATAAACAATCTGACCTGTCCTCTAAAACGATTAATAAACTGTTGATTGCTTGCATTTTGATAAAATTTTTGGAGGAAAGAAAAGAGGACGATGAAAAACATACTTTAGATAATATCTACATTGATCTTGATGTAAATGATTTTGCCGATTCATTGATAAAAAGAAAGAGTCTATCCGTTTTGGAAAAATTATCCGGTGGGTTCAATGGTAGTATTTTTAAAAGTTTCACAAAAGAGGAAAAACAAGAGATAGCCACTGCCGATTTAACCGTTGTAGCAGATTTTTTAAGGGCTAATATTGAAATTGCAACAAATCAACGTTTTTTGTGGAACCAATACAATTTTAAGTACCTGCCAGTAGAATTAATCAGTTCAATATATGAAAATTTCCTACAAAAAAAGGGCACTAACAGGGAAAAAGGTGTTGTTTACACGCCACCGTTTTTAGTTAATTTTATGGTAGATGAGGTAATGCCTCTGGACAAAGCATCAGACTACTTTTCTCAGAATCAATTCCAGGTTCTTGATCCGACCTGTGGTTCAGGTGTTTTTCTTGTAGCAGCTTACAAGCGAATGCTACAATGGTGGACAATTAATCAGTACAGAGCTACAGGTAAAATTGAACCTCCTGAAAAGGCCGATTGCCAAAAAATTCTTGAGGAGAATATTGTTGGCGTAGATAAAAATGAAATTGCGACATTAATTACTGTTTTTAGCCTCACTATTACGTTATTAGAAAAAGTTAAACCAACCGAGTTTTGGACAGACTTAAATTTGGACAAGTTGAGAAATAATATTCAGCATAAAGACTTTTTCAAATGGGCAGTCGATGCTAAAAAGCAAAACAAATGTTTTGACCTGGTGATTGGAAATCCGCCCTTTAACGATGAAAATGGAAAAAGCACCCATCAACTTGATCTGGATTTGATTGCCAAAATTGGCTTCAAGCACAGCAAAGTGGCAGGGAATAAGTTTGCGCTTCAGTTTTTTGAGGCTGCAATGGCTTTAGGGGAAAAAACATTTATGATTATCCCTTCTAATGCGCTGCTTTATAATAAAGACGCGCAAAACTATCGTGAATTGGTATTCAAGGATTTTACAGTAGGTAAGATTTTTGATTTCACACATTTGCGAGAAAGTCTTTTTGTCAAAAAACCTCTTAAATCTTCTGCTAAACAACACGCAAAAAAGAAAACGGGTAGAACACCTGTTTGCGCCGTATTAGCTAATCCTAAAGAAAGCAATGGCGCACCTATTGAGCATACTGTTGTTAACCGCCTTGTCTCATCGGAAAAGAAAATTGCTTTTGAAATTGATCACTATGACCGCCATTTTGTGCCTCACGATTGGGCCGCCGATGAGAAAAAGCAATTTATCTGGAAAACTAACCTTTTGGGTGGAGGCCGATTGTTTCATCTGATTTATCGGCTGAGCTTGTTGCCGACACTTGAAGAGTTTATTAACTCAAAAAAGTGGAAAAAAGCAAGAGGTTTTGAAGGCGGAACAAGGCTGTTATTAGAAGATCAAGATGTAATTAAAGGGATAGAGAGTATGGGTAATCCAGATATACAGCAAAACACAACGATTTCTTCAAGTAACTTAAAAGATCAAGACATGTACGAACCTCCATTTATGATTGTTGAGCAGGTTATTGGCAAAAACACGTTGTCGGTTTGCTTTATTCCTAAGGACAATAATTTTACCCAAAAACCACATTTATATTATAATCGCGATTTTCTTGGTATTCATGCTTCTGGAGAGAGTGAGCGTACGCTGGAGTGCGTTTACCATACATTTAAGGCTAACAAAACTAAAAATCAGCTAAACTATCAGCTATTTGTAGCATGTACTAGTAGCAATTTCCTAATCTTGCACGAAACAGCGATTCGACAGGGAGATATTCTTAATTTGCCTTACTCTCCCAACGATCAAGATTATTTACAACTTTCCAATGCTGAAAAAATACTGCAAGATGATGTTCTTAACTTTTATATCCATTTAGGCAAAGCCATTAGTGAAAAAGGCGCAGGACGCACGTTTCATGAAAAAGTAAGCAAAAAGCAACTTGAGAGTTTTGGAAGAACATTCTGTGATACAATTAATCCAATGCACGCTGAAAACGGAATGTTCTGGCAGATCGACGATGTTTATCAAACACCGGAACGAACTTTTGTCATCTACCAATTTATTTTTGGCATGGAAAAACAAGATAAGCCCTTTGAAATCAAAATCGCTTCAATAGATGCTTTAGATCAAAATTTGAAAAACATTATTTTCAACAACAAGGAAAATGCAAGCGCGGTTTTCACCAGGATAACGCGCATTTATGGCAGTCACGCCGACTATGACTATCTGATTCTGATAAAACCGACGGCAACACGTTATTGGCTTAATTCCATTGCCATCCGTGACGCAGATGAAACCATTTGGGATTATTACGAGGCAGGCTATTAGTTGTATGAAAAAACCGAATCCCGTCAACAAGCAGAAAAAGGAAATTGTGGACCCCGTTTCCAGACTGTTGTCATTTTTGGATAATACCTTACCATACTTTTTTAATGAGTTCCCATTCGATAAAAAGAATGCAACCTCAATGAATGAAAATATCCTGACAGAGGCGTTAGTATTTTTTTTGATGAACAAAGCACGTACAGGGGATTTTTCATTTATGCCACAAAGTAACCAAGAGACTGGGCGAACCGTTGATATTGGCGTTTGTCTGTTTGGTAGCAACTTGAATTACTTTTTTTGCATCGAGGCTAAGTTTTTACCACATTCGCCATTCGATTATGTGACAGGGAAATATGCAGCGATAAAGCGATTTAAAGCACGAGAACACGGACTCAATAACAGCATTGAAAAGAAACCGCTTGCTCAAAGCGGTATTGTAGCCTACGTGAAAGAAGGCAAGTTTGACGATCACTTTGTCAAAATAAATGGAAGAATAAAAGAACTTGCGGAAAATCATTCTCAAAATACAGATAAATTCGGTTTAACTTGGAATGTCGCAGAACAGCTTGAAAAAGTCTATTTCGAGTCCATCGCCAAACTCTTCTCAACACATCCCCGACAAAATGCCTCTGATGTCAATCTGCACCATTTCTGGGTTTATGTGAGTCAGGAGAATCTATGACCGTCACCGTCCACATCAATCCCACCCTGGAATCGCAAATCTTCAGCGAAGCCCAACGAATTGGGATCACGCCGGAAAAATACGTCAGCGATGTATTGTCCCGGCATATGTCCAAAGTCCGGCAATACGGCTCGGTGTCCAAAGAAGAATCGCGCCTGCTGAAGGAAATCAACTTGGGCTTTTCGGAGGAAACCTGGCAGCATTATCAAGCCCTGATCCAAAAGCGGCAGGCCGAAACGTTGTCAAAAGCCGAACATGGCGAATTGATCGCGCTCACCGACCGCTTGGAGCAGGCCAATGCCCGCCGTTTCAAAGCCCTGGCGCGCCTGACCCGGCTGCGGAATACTTCGCTGGACAGTCTCATGCTGTCGTTGGGTCTCAAGCAGCCGGAAGTGGTATGATCAGCGCAAAAACAAAAGCGTTGGTTATCCAGCGGGCCAATTCGTGCTGCGAATATTGCCAGAGTCAACTCAGACATTCGCCCGCGCCCTTTTCAGTCGAGCACATCATCCCATTATCCGCCGGCGGAGACGATGCCATAGACAACCTGGCGTTGGCCTGCCAGGGCTGCAATAACCACAAGTACAACTCTACGCAAGCCAAAGACCCAATATCCGGCACAAATGCCCCGCTTTTCCATCCCCGCAAAGACCGTTGGACCGATCATTTTATCTGGACTGATGATTTTACGCGAATCCTTGGCACGACACCAACAGGTAGAGCCACGATTGAGCGGCTTCAGTTGAATCGAAAAAGTCTGGTTAGCTTGCGCGAGGCGCTGGTTATCGTTAATCAACATCCGCCGGATTTCGCCGGTGCATAATTCAATTGTATATGGCCTGCTGATCAATTTTGGCGCACCGAAGTATTGGATCAAGAAATATGTAGGCGTTCAGTGACAGTGAAGTGAAATGCTTTAAAAATGTAGGATATGCAAAAAAACCTTGTCTCGTTGCGGTTATGACGTTTTTTTTTGTGTCGTGCTTGCCGACCAATGTAAATTTAATAAATATGCACACAAAAGTAAGGGGTAAGGAATGTTTGAAGCAATTGATCACAGCTTGTTTGCGCTTTGTAATCAGTTGGTAGCGCTTTCGGCCAGCACTTTCTATAAAGCGTTGGAATGGTCGAATGCGCCGGCTTGGATTCTCTCGGCCTGCGTGATTATCGGATTATGGTTTTGTGGCAATGTCGAGATGGGTGTTCCCGGTTTGAGCCGTTTGGAAAGTCGCCGCCGGGTCATTTTATTGTTCACGGCTTTGGTTGTTGGATTTCTGAGTGCGCGTATTTGTCAGGCGCCGGTGGATCGGTTGCGTCCTATCGCCGCGATGCCGATGGAGGTCCCGATTGACCCGCAAGTCTGGGAGCAAATTAAGAGTGTTATTGAGATTCAGGGGTCTTTTCCCAGCGATCATGGCGTTTTATTGGCGGTGATTACCGTGGGTGTTTTTATCACCAGCGTCCGGGTCGGATTCATCGCGCTGCTTTTTAATCTGTTTTTCAGCGCCTTACGGGTTGGCGTCGGTTTCCACTATCCCAGCGATATGCTTGCCGGCGAAATTATCGGACTTATCGCTGCCTTTTCTTTGTTGTCTTTTAAACCTAAAATTCAGGATGTTTTAGATAAACTGTACTAGTCAACAACCTTTAGAACACTTTCGTCGCTCGAATTCGTTAGGCGAG
>CAYOLL010000127.1:0-17719 GCA_964404765.1 uncultured Gemmatimonadota bacterium
AGACCGGCTTGCCCCCGGCGCGATATGGCTCGGCATAGCCGTTGTCGCGAATCTGACGAATGGCCCGGGCCGGCGTTTGGCGGCATTTCAGTTCCAGCACATAGACCGTATCGGGATATTCGACGGCCAGGTCGATTCGACCGCGGCTGGTCAGCACTTCGCAGCGGACATAAGCCCCGGAAGCGGTCAGCATCAGGTAGAACAGCGTATGAAAATAAGCCTCATCCTGCGGCGCGGACAGGGTGTAGGGAATGGCGGCAAAAATAGCGTGAAGCGTGTCAAAAAAAGTCTTAAAATCTTGCTGCCGCAAGTACGCGGATAGTTTGACAAACCGGGCGTCCGGGCGGCCCGAATCCGCTTCGTTTACAGCGGACCAGAGATGCCGGGTAAAAGCAATTTTGACTTCCAGATTCGGATACCCAAACGTGTAAAGATCGCCCTGAATGGTTTGGATCGTAATGTAGCCGGTCTGAAAAAGCAGCGCCTCTAACTGTAAATGTTCGAGATCGAAGGCGCTAAAAACATTCGCCGTAGCATCCAAACGCTCAAGGTTGGGCAGAAAGTAGCGCCGCTCTCGCAGCAAGTTGATTAAAAACGTGGGCGTGGCCGTTTCAAACCAAAAGTTCTTTAACTGCAATTCATCCAAAGCGCGCAGGATCGAAAACGGGTTGTAAACATACGTGGCGGCTTCCGAAAAGCGATAGCCGTTGTATTCCTGCTTCAAACGCGCCAGCGTTTCCGTCTGCGTCCATTGTTGGGCTTCAGCCAATCGGGTCAAATAGCCGTCGAATGCGCTCGCCAATTCGGTTTGGGTATAGCCCAGCATGTCGCTGTAAGCGGCGTGCATAGAAATATCGTTAAGGTTGTTCAGTTCGGAAAAGATGGACACTTTGCTAAAACGGGAGATGCCGGTCAGGAAGACAAAACGCAGGCAGGGCATGACGCTGGCGCCCTTCAACACACCAAAAAAGCCTTTTAAGATCGCACGGTTGGCCTTGGCGATTTCCAGCCCGGTTTCGCCCTGACCCAAATGGCTAATCAAAGGCTTGTCGTATTCATCTACCAAAACCACAACCGGCCGACCCGTTTTTTTGTGCAGTTGCAGAATCAATTCTTTAAGCTGATCTTGCGGGAATTGGGCTTGTAGTGCCAGTTGATGCGTCGCGGCAATATCTTGCAGACATTGCGACAAGCCGGCTTCCAATGCCTCCGGGGTATTGTGCCGGACCTCGTTAAAATCAATAATCACCACCGGATGGGGCTGCCAATCCCAACCGGCCTGCCCCAGCCACAGGCCGTCGAACAGCTCGCGCCGGGCTTCAAACAGGCATTGCAGCGTGGAAACCAGCAGCGACTTGCCGAACCGGCGCGGTCGCGACAGAAAATAGAACATGCCGCTATCCACCAGACGATAAATCCATTCGGTCTTGTCCACATACAAAAAGCCGTTGCGCCGGATGCGGTCAAATGACGAATCGCCAATCGGCAGCTTTAATAAGTTGGCCATGCGTGTGCCCTTGTATTTCAGAGATGGATTTTTCACTTTTGCGACAGCAACTCATGAAAGGCCAAACCGCTTGCAGAATGCCGCCGTATCTAAAATTTCAAATGGCAGGCCGGGAACGCTGCGCAAGAAATCGCGGTTCTCTGAAACGAAAATCTCCACGTGCTCGACCCGGCAAAAAGCCGCAATCAACGCATCGCCTTTTTTAACCCTTGTTGACCGGCCCAGGCGACGGATAAGGCGTCCGGTAAACCATAACTTCGTTGAATCGAAAAAAAACGGACACGTTGATAAAAATCCTTCATTTCCTCGGCAGTCAAATTTCGGCGAAGTTCAACCTCAACCTGATAGGCCAATTTGACTGAAAAATAACCCAAATGATCGAGAACCCGAACGGCCGGGAGATTGATTTCACGCAGCCCGAAGATAAAAATGTTGGTATCCAAACTAATGCAAGGTTTCGGACGCATACATTTCCTCCCGCTGACGGCGCAATTCGGCGATGATTTGCTCCGGGGACATTCCTTTAAATGGATCGCGCTCTTGGTACATGGCGCGCAATTTTTGCCATTGCCGGCGCCCGGCGGCGGATATTGTCTCGCGGTCAAACGGTTTGTCACGACGGACGTGAATCAAATCATCGGGCGCCTCACCCGCGACCGGGGCGCTGTTTGCGGCAACCTTTTTAGACCGGGCTTTCCGCGGCTTTTTAACCGCGTATTTCTGCGCCAAAAAATCATAGAAATCTTGCAGTTCCCGGCGGGCCGGCTCCGGTAAAACCGACATATCCAATGTTGAAGAAACATTTGCCATACGTCGCTCCTTTTTTGAAAACGGGTTTATTAGCTCAATGTCCGTTGCGCTTTCCATAAAATACCATTTACGCCGTAGCGCGTCAATAAGGTTTTCCGGTAATGGCTCGTCTGCGTAAATTCAATCGGGCTTTGGGCGGGTAACGTGCGCGCAAAAATTTTTAAAAATCTTTCACAAAATGAGAAATTTTTGCCAAAAACGCGCTCTCTGTAAAGTAGAGGGCATCTCCTGAATTATTCGAATTATTCACAAATCTTAACGCAAACGTCGCAATTGACGCTAAAGACGCAAGTTGCGAATTTATATCTTAAAAATGGATTATGAGGCAACCTAATCTTTTTAAATTCAGCTAATTTAAAACAAATCAAGCGGTTGCGTCGTTTGCGCCGTTTGCGTCTCTTGCGTTTATGAATTATTCAGGTTGTGAAACTCTGCGTCATACTTTGCACAACTCTGCGGTTAAGATTCTCGCGAGTAACGCAAGTGCGGAACGGTAATTTTATAATCAAACCACATGAAAGGAAGGTGACCGCCTATCGCCCAAAAACGCTTTGCCTGCCAATTCCGCCGCCAATTTCATTCACTCACTGAAGGAAAAGTTCAGGCAGAACTCGCGGCGGGGTTGGCTTTTTATTGGGCATAGAAACCATTCGTGTACTTTGTGGTGAATAACTCAGGGTGCAAAGGGTTACAGCTTTAATTTTGCATTATTCCGCCCGTGGATGGGCCTGCCGATAAGCCGCTTTCAGCCGGTCAATTGTCACATGGGTGTAAATCTGGGTGGCGCGCAGGCTGCTGTGCCCCAGCAATTCCTGCACCGCCCGCAAATCCGCCCCGCGATCCAGCATGTGCGTTGCAAAAGAATGCCGCAGCGTATGCGGACTAACCCCCTTGCGATGTGCCGCTTTCTGCAAAAAATCGGTAATCGTGCGGGTAACCGAAGTGCCGCTAATCCGCTTACCGTTGCGGTTAATGAAGACTGCCAATGTATCCGTTACCTCCACCCCATCACGCAAATATTCCGTTCGCTTTTCCAGCCAATAATCGACCATCTTGAGCGCCGGTTGGCCTGTCGGCACAATCCGTTCCTTCCGGCCTTTGCCAAAAACCCGAATCGTACCATCGGCCCGATCAATATCCGCCAAATTCAGCGCCGCCAACTCACCGCGCCGGATGCCGGTGGAATAGATCAATTCCATCATGGCTAAGGTGCGGATCTGCGTCAGCCGAGTTTGATCCGGTAATAAAAAGGCTTTGGTTACTTCTGTTTCAGATAGAAAATTGGGTAGCTTTTTGTCTAATTTCGGGATATTTACATATTCGGCAGGATTCGCAGTTACCAGATTTTGACGACCCAAGTACTTAAATAGGGCGCGGACAGAGGCCAATTTCCGGGCGATGCTTTTTTTAGCTGATTTTTGCTGATGCAACCGATACAAGTAGGCTCGAATTTGCTGCCGGTCAATCCCTGCCACCTCTGTTTCGGGCAAAGCAAACTCGCAAAACTGCTGCAAATCCTGCGCGTATGCTATTTGGGTATGAAGCGAAAGATTTTTCTCATCCTTGATATAAGCCTGAAAGCAGGTGATCGCTTCTGCTAACTTCATACATATTCCGTTGTTGGCGTGACAATCATAGCGCTTAATGCCGGAATATCCAGCGTCATGGCGCCATCGTGACCGGGAATACGGGTCGGTCCAAGTTGATCGGCCAAGATCAGTGAGTCGTAGCTATGCGAAATCGGGACCGGAAACATGCTGTGCTGCGTTTGTGTGCCGGCATTTACGGCAATAATGGCAAAATCGGCCGGTGACTCTTCCATCCAACGGGCAAAAACCAGCACGCGCTGTGCATCATTAACATACAGCATCCGAAATTGACCCCGCCTTAAGGCAATATTTTGCAGGCGAATGGTAATCAGCTTTTTAAAAAATTGCCGCATTTTCATATCCCACTGCGATTCATCCCAAATCATGGGCCGGCGATTGTCCGGGTCCGGTCCGCCATCCATGCCGATCTCTTCGCCATAATAGATAAAAGGCAGGCCCGGCAAGGTGAATTGCAAAACACCGGCCAGGCGAATCAAGGCCATATCATCCTTAAAAATGTGGCGCAAACGCGGTTTATCATGCGAGGTGAGCATATTCCAACTGGCCAGCAGCTTGTCGTAGGGAAAGAATTCCAGCAAATCGTTCATGACCGTTTGAATTTGGCCGGCGGTGTAAACACCTTTTAAAAAATTACGGATTACCGCCCCCAAATAGTAGTTCATAACGCCATCGCAACGCTTGCCTTTAACCCAATCCGCCCCAAAACACATCACTTCGCCGACTTGATAACTATCCGGATTGACTTCGGTCATGGCATTGCGAATTTTTCCCATCAACCGCAGACCCAAATCGTTGGCGCAATCCAATCGCCAGCCGTCAATGCCGCGCCGCAGCCAGAATTTAACGACACTTTGCTCGTCTTCAATCATGGCCTGCAGCACTTCTTTCTGGCGAAGATTCAACTCCGGCATAAAACGATGCCCACGCCAGAAGCTGATTTGCCCGTCCTTTTGTTTGAAGTAGCTGTGAAAGCGACTGCGCGTTGTCTGGAAAGCGCCTGGTTCGGCGTATGTCCGCCGCGCATTATACCAGGGATGTGCTTCCCCGGTGTGATTGAAGACGCCATCCAGCAGCAAGCGAAATCCGGCGGCGCGGGTTTCGTGGCGCAAGCGATCAAAGTCGGCCAGGCTGCCAAACTGCGGATCAATTTGAAAGTAATCTTCCGTGTCATATTTATGATTGGAGCGGGCCAAAAAAATCGGTGTCAGGTACAGCGTAGTCACGCCCAGATCACGCAGATAGGGCAGTTTTTGGCGAATGCCCTCCAGGTTACCACCATAAAAATCGCGCCCGCGCGGTGGAATTTGCACCGGTTCCGTCCACGACTTAAGCATGCAATCTTTTTCCGGAAGTGGAAAGGAGCGCGCCGGATCGGAATTATAAAAGCGATCCGGAAAAATTTGGTAAATAATCTGGTCAAAAACCCAATCCGGAACTTTGCGCATTATCATAATGGCCTCGTTTTAATTGGCATAGCCTGAATTATTCACAAATCTTAACGCAAACGTCGCAATTGACGCTAAAGACGCAAGTTGCGAATTTATATCTTAAAAATGGATTATGAGGCAACCTAATCTTTTTAAATTCAGCTAATTTAAAACAAATCAAGCGGTTGCGCCGTTTGCGTCTCTTGCGTTTATGAATTATTCAGGATAGCAAACTTCAGTTTGCGGGTAATGCAACGTGTGCATTTATTTGCAGATTCAGCCAAGCTTCCTGCTGGATAATTGTAACCTTTTGCCGTGATTTGTCAAGGCGTATCTGACGATGTCCGCGCATAAGGATATAAGCTTAAACATTTTCGGCTCTTCTAACTTTTTACGAAAAACCATAACCGCAACCGCAAAGTTTGGACACTCAGCGACAAAAAACCCGCTGAACAAACAAAATCCAGCGGGTTTTTTACAAGCCATTTTTTTGTGGAATGGGCAGGTACTTTTAAGTTTTCAGATCAAGCGGCGGCAGGCTTGGCCTCGGCATGTTGTTCCCAGGGTGGAAGCAGCTTGATCAGGACGGTTAGGATAATAAACGGCAATGTCAACAGGCAAAGCGTTGTTATTAAACCGTCTATACCCATCACATCCATCTTGTAAGTGGTCAGGCCACGGAAACTTTTTGAGAACAATTGCCCGCCGATGACCACATTCCAGCGCGTGCTAAAAATGCCGAGTTGAATCAGAATCGCCGAAACAAAATAGAGTAGCTTTCGCAGCTCCGCATCTACATTAAAGATTTTGATTATCACCATCAGGCCCAGCGGCAAAACCATGCCCAATAATACTTGGATTACTACCAGACTGATAAAAAGCTTATTCATGACCAGATCGGCCAAGATATGAATGGACTCCTCGCTTTCATACAGACGATGAATAAAATCCAGACCCTCCAGCGAAAAGTCGATGATCACCATGTAAAATAAGTAGTTGGTCATCTTATCCAGACAGGCCATATCCACCTTTTCGCCGCGCAGCGGCAAGATGATCATATACAGTAAAACGACCATGGCAATGCCGGAAACAATAGCCGAGAAAAGGAAGACAATCGGAATCAACACGCTGCTCCACCACGGGTTAGCCTTGATCGAGCCAAAAATAAAGCCCACATAACCGTGCAGCAAAAATGCCGACGGAATGCCAATAATCGTAATGACCTTGACCAGCTTTTTGTCAACGGCCGTAGATTCCTCGCTGGCGTCATCGGAAAAAAGCGTCAGCGCCCGGTAGACCCAGTTCATTGGGAAAACGGATGTCCTGGCCATGAGAACCATGTCCCGGCGATAAATAAACCAAATCTCCAATAGCAGAACGACCATCAAGTACCAGGCATAGACAAAACCAAACATGGCCATGGCCGAGGTCACGTTGGGCGTGAGCAGGATTTCGTAGAAGCGCTCCGGATGGCCCAGATGCATTAACAAAGGCAACGGGGCTACCAGCAGAAAAGCCAGCGCCGTCAGCAGGGACAGGCGGTAGGTCGGCTGCACTTCCTGCACATTAAAAACTTTGACCAGCGAAGCCAAAATGAAAGCGCCCGCCACCAGTCCCGTCACATACGGATAGACTACGATCAGGATGGACCAGTAGGTCTCGATTTCATTTGGATAGATGTAACCTGTAACCAGACTGAGCAGGTCATTATATTTATCGGCATGTTCCGTCATCGCACTTCTCCATCTAAATTGGCGTAATAGACTTTTGGCCGGGTATTCAAGCCGGGTTTCAACACGTGCGTTTTAAACATTCTTTTTAGCCGGGTCAGCGGGCTGGCGCCGAGCTTGATATCGCCAAAAACGCGGGCCTGCGTGGGGCAGGCTTCTACGCAAGCCGGATTGAGCCTTTTGGTAATGCGGTGATAGCAGAAGTTGCATTTGTCGACGACGTTTTTTTCCGGGTGAATGTAGCGCGCGCCATACGGGCAGGCTTGCACACAGTAGCGGCAGCCGATACAGCGGTCTTCGTCCACCACCACCACGCCGTCTTCGGTCATAAAGGTCGCCCCGACCGGACACACCTGGACACAGGGCGCATTTTCGCAGTGATTGCACAGCTTGGGCACAAAAAAGCTGCGCAGAAGTTCCTTCTCTTCCACATGCGCCGGCGGGCTGGTGATGTTTTGCACAATTACTTCGCCATCGGTCTTAATGTAATAACGCTCCACCCAGGTGCGGTAGAAAGGCACGTCTTTCGGCACATCATTTTCTTCTTTACAGGCAACCATGCAGCGAGCGCAGCCAATACATTGATCCACATTGATGCCCATGCTGTAATAATGATCGGCAGCATTATACTTTTGCTTCACATCTTCTGCCAGCGCCTTAGCCGCGTTGACCAAACTACCGATGGCCGTGCCGGATAGCAGGGGCGGTAGAAATGCCGCCATTTTTTTAAAGAATGCTCTCCGTTCCATTTAGTGGGCCTCCTTATTTTTAATTTCCGGCATGTGCGGATAGTGGCACTGCCAGCACAAGTATTTCTCACCATGAGTGGCCAGATCAATTTTGGGGGACTTGGCTTTGTTACTTTCCGCTTCCAAACCCGTAGTTTCGACTTTGTCGCTATGGCACTTGCCGCATGAATCACGCTTATCCGGTTTTTTCGGCTTGACGGTGTGAGGAGCGTCTTTATGCGCGTCGGCGCCGACATGACAATCTGTGCATTTCAGGCGGGCATGAGGTGAGTTGGCTTTTGTCTGGGCAATGCTGCCATGGCAGGCGTTGCAATCTTTAGGCGTCTCGGTTGGCGTGGGATCGTGAGCATCGTGGCAATCAATGCAGGCATCGGTTGGATTATGTGCGCCCGGGTCAACCTGGGCAAAACCAGTCGGTCGCGAACTGTCATAGCGATGACAATTTAGACAAAAATCGCTCTCGGTGACGACTTCAGGTTTGATCTCGTCATCGTCGGCGTGGTCAGCCGACGGACCATGGCAGGTTTCGCAGGAGATGTTTTGATGAAAGCTGGCGTTTTTGGCATCATAGATATCTTCGTGGCAGTCAACGCAGATACCCGAACCGGCGTATTTAACTTTTTTCGCCATTTCGCGCTCGACCGTGTTCGCCCGATGAATTTTTCTGTCCTTTAGCGCGGGTGGAATCACAACGATCCGCACAAAAGCCACCAGCGTCACCAAGCTGAAAATCACAATCATGAGCCGGTTAATATGGGGTGGAAACCCGGTCTTGAAAGGCTTCATAGGAAAGCATCCTTTCTTCTCTTACCCCGCAACGGTATTTTGCTTGTGTAAAATAAATAGGATAAAAACATCTTATTTACTGAAATATGTACATTACGAATTGCACTGCAAGGAAAATTTACGTTAAATGAAACAATAGAGTTGTTGCCGAATAAGCGATGCGATGTAAAAAGTCCCCGGCACTTTGTACAATTTTACCGGGCTCATCGTAATTTTTAAGTTCTGCCGCACTTTGTCGGGTCTGAGAAGTGCCGGGGACATGCGTTTTTTTATTCAGCAACAACTCTAATAGTTAATTTTTATTATTCCGGGTTGATGCCATACTGTTTGGGGACAGACAAAAAGTTTTCGTAAACATTTAGCTTGAGATAAGGTATGACTTTTTTGGCCGTTAAGGCTAAGAACGGCGCCGAAGAAATGTCGGGGACAACGCCAATCAATGAGGTTCAATAGGGTAGTTTATTGCTGCCTATATGCTGAAAATCTGATCCGGAGTTTACTTGTGAGATATATGTACCCATGGGCGGAACTGCCGCCCGATACCGCTTTAAAGACCACGATTAACGCCGCCGCAGAGCGCATCTTTTCCAAAATCAGCCGGCTAAATATTGACAAGCTGGATATTGCCGATTATACCCGGGTTTATCTTCGTAAATACCAGAATAAGCTTCGCCAATATCTGCAGCGTTACACGTATGAGCTGTCCTGGGCGGTTTATGATTCCGGCAAGCCGATTCAACAACTGACGGTTATTGATTTTGGGGCCGGGGTTGGCGTCATGACGCTGTTAGTCAAAGAATGCGGTTTTAAGCGTGTTATCTATAATGATATTTATGATGTTTCCTGTCGGGACGCCGCGGTTATCGGACGGGCAAACGACGCGGCTGCAGACGAGTACGTATGCGGTGATCTGGACGGGCTTATTGCCCATTGTAACGCCCACAATATTTCGTGCGATATTTTGCTTTCCTGTGACGTGATCGAGCACATCTATAATTTGCAGGATTTTTTCTCAAAATTGCCAAAACTTCCCCAAAGAGAGTTGGTCATTTCCTTTTCGACCCACGCCAATATTCGTAATCCGATTACCAGCCGTTTTCTCATGAACAAGCAGCGCGAGATCGAAAACGTGTCGAGACCGCCAAAAAGCGGCCATAAAGAGCGGGACACCTTGCAGTCATATATTGAGATTCGCAAAAAAATCTTGGGCGAGGCTCTGACAATGCCTATCACTGAAGAGGCTTTAAGTACATTGGCCCGCCTGACGCGCGGCCAAAACAATGAAGATATTAGAAAATCCGCCGCTGTCTACGAGGCCAGCCGACAGTGGCCGACTCTCCCGGAGCATCCTACCAATACGTGCGACCCCTTGACCGGTAACTGGGCAGACCGTCTGCTTGAACCGGCTAAATATCTACAACTTTTAAATGAAAACGGCTTTACAGCCAGGCTGCGTTGCTGCTATTACGGTCAGCCAAAGTCGGCCGCCAAAAGGTTTGTAGCTGGATTTTTAGATATTGGTATCCGCTCATTAGGTGAAGGCGGGGTGTGGCTGGCGCCATACTTTGCTATTCAAGGCAAATCCGGCAGCCGTTAAACGACAGGTTGTTTTGAACCTTTTTGATGTTGAAATACATAAAAATGATTTACGGCAAAGTTTACGACCATCCCACACCCAATCCCGATCAACTGCGCCAGCAAGTCGTAAATACCCGCTTTGGCCGTCAAAAGCATAAAGACCGTCCACTGAATGCCTAATGCCGTCAAATTAGATACAAAAACAAACTGGGCCAGGCGAATGAGCCAGCGTCCATGCGAACCGGAGCGATGGTCGCGCCATGTCCACCCGGCATTCCAGATATAATTATTGAGGATCGAAAATTGGATGGCAATTGGGTTGGCAAGATAGTAGGGGATTTTCAGCAGCCGGGTCAGCAGCCAATAAACGCTCATATTGACTAGAACGCCGCTGGCGCCGACAACTCCAAACTTTAAAAAGCGATAAGCATGTGGTTTTATTTCAGTAATTGTATGCTTAATTTTAACCACGCGAAATCCTAACCCGGACAAGCCGGAACCAAAAGTAGATATGACATTTCTTGAAGAAATGTCATATCTTGCTCGGAAATTTTTGCCAAAAAAAGCAAAGATTTGACTTGTTATATACTAAGGATTTTCAGTTCGCATGGGTTTGTTATCCGACTGTGGCCCTTTGTAGTTAAAACAACGACTCAAGTAAAATTTGCGCACCGGTATTGCGTTGCTTTTTATTTCCAGCGAGTCTCCCAATTCGACCCGCTCAAAGCATTTTTCTAATCGGGCCCGGTCGCGCGCTTTGAATCGTTCTACATCGCTGGTGACTAAAATGGCGTCCCGGCCGATTAGTTCTTGTGGTGACAGCCAGTAATCAAACTGCAAAGCCGGCTTGCCGATAATGTTTTCAGCATAAGTCATTTCGTGATCCGGGGAATAAAAAATAAGCTGACTGCTGATTTTGTAGGATGGTGTAAATACGAATGGTTGCCGATGTGGCTCAAAATGCCGCTTGGCTTTCTCAACGCTTTGGGCCAGCTCTGGCAACCCGGACCAGGTGTCGCCCCGGCCAATCGGAATAAAGGAAACCAGCGGTAGTAAATGGGCCACCAAAACCAGGCCTAACCCCAGCACAATCGCGGCGCGAATCCAACCCAACCAAATGTGCGGGAAATCTTCCAGCTTTTCTGAAAAAATAAGCACCATGCCAATCGTCCCGGTAATATATGCCGGCGCCAGCCAGTTCATTTTAACTAATGAAGTCAGGCTAACTAAAAAAAACAGCAGCAAAACCGGTAAGGAATAGCACAAGATAAACAGGATGCGCTCGTTGTGGAATGCCAGCCAGCGCTGCGTTAGTTTAACCTGCGAGTAAATCATACCCATAAAAATAAGCGGCGTGACCAACGCCAACTGCGATCCAAGCAATTGAAAGAAGTAGCCGGGTCTGAGGGACTTGACCATACTCGCCCGCCGGGTGGATTGAAAAGCAAATGAGGCCCACTCATGCTCCATATTCCAGATAATCACCGGCGAAAAAACCAGGAGCGCGATTGCGATTGCCAGATACGGGTGAATATTCCACAGCCAGTGCCTTTGCCGGGGCGAAAGAATCAGGAAAAGCAGCGTACAGCCAACCAGTAAGCCCGCCGGATATTTGCTCAAAAAAGCAGCGCCGAGAAAAATTCCTGCCGGGTACCACCAACCCCAATGACCGGTATTCATCACTTGAAAAACACAAAAAACCACCAGGGTCCAAAATAGAGTCATTGGCACATCCGGTGTAAAAATAACGGCGCCAATCGCAAACAAAACGGTACAGTTCATTAAGACTACGGTCCAAAAGGCCAGCATGTGCCCACCAAGCAAGTTTTTAGACAGCAGATAAATAATGATGGCGGTGCAAGTAGAATACAGGATTGCGCCAAAACGAACAAAGAAATGACTATCTCCGCCGATCTGGGTAAAAATGCGGATTGTCCAGGCGGTCAGCGGCGGGTGGTCAAAATAGCTCAGATCAAGATGTTGACTATAAAGCCAGTAATAGGCTTCCTGTGGCGTCAGATTGGGAAAGTTGGCGTAAACCAGTCGGGAAATGAGGGTCAAAAACAACAGCAGACAGAACAGATAGCCGTAGTTTTGAACATAGGGTTGGGATTTGGGGGACAGATTTATGTTTAAAGGGCTCATGCAGTCGCTCGGTCATGAACCACAAAGCCACCATGACGCAAAGTATCACTATGCTTTTTTGCATAAAGCTGGTTTTGATAATTTGGATCATTGCCGCATTAAAAAAAGCACTTTTCAACAGATTTCGTGAAGTTCAGCGCGTGCGTGTCTTTGTGGTGTTTCTTGAATTTTTCAGGCTAATGCGGCCTTAATTTTTGCGTCAATACCAAATGACTGCATCCAGGCCGGATAGGGTGTCGGTAAGGCAGACACGGCATCGAGCCGTTGAATTTCGTCAGCGCTAAGTTTAATTTTAACTGCTTGTAAGTTGTCTTCAAGCTGATACATTTTATTAGCGCCGATAATCACGCTGTCGACAACCGGTTTTGCCAAAAGCCAGGCGATCGCAATCTGCGCCGGTGTCGCCTGATGGTCTTTGGCAATCTCAATCAGTTGGGCAACGACCTGGTAGCCTTTTTCGACCTCGACTGGCGGGAAGGCCAATTTTGCGCGTCGGCTTTCGTCCGGAGCCGGATTTTCGCGGGTATATTTGCCGCTCAAAAAGCCGCCGGCCAGAGGACTCCATACGACCAAACCGACATTATTTGCCTGCATAAACGGAATGTCATAAAACTCAATTTCGCGGCCCAGTAGTGAGTAGTACATTTGGCCACAAATGATTTTTGCCTGACCTTGATGGCTTTGCAGATCCAGCAGCTTTTGGGCCTGCCAGGCCGGAAAGTTGGAATAGCCCACGTAACGCGCCATGCCTTTACTGACAATATCTTCCAAAGCGCGGGCGGTCTCTTCCAATGGCGTAAAAGCATCCGGAATATGCAGATAGAAGAGATCAACATAGTCCGTGCCAAGGCGGCGCAGGCTGGCCTCGATAGCCTGGAGCATATAGCGATACGACAGCCCGGCAGACAAAAGCGTCGTGCCACTGCGGAAACCGCACTTGGTCGCAATCACAACCTCATGACGATGCTCTTCCAAAGCGCGACCCAGCATGATTTCCGATTGGCCGGACGTATACCCGTCGGCAGTATCAAAAAAGTTAACGCCCGCCTCCAGGGCTGTGGCTACCATTTGATCGGCGGCTTTTTGGTCAATATTATTGACAAGCTCTCCGACCAGCAAGCCGTGACCAAAGGTCATTGCGCCAAAGGACATGCGTGAAACGATGAGGCCGGTTTTGCCCAAATTGACATATTGCATCAGAAACCATCCTTATTTTGAAATTTGTTAATGCCGTGGGAGATCACCAAAAATTCCCGGTCTGATTACAAGGTGATGGTAATTTAAGCAGTTTAGGCGGCAAATCATAGTAAAAAGTAGTAATCTGGTCGGCGGCATTGTAATTTGGGGGCAAATGTAATCGTCCGATTGACGTATTGTAATGCAGTTTGGATACGCATTCCTGCTGCCAAAGGGAGGCATTCATGCGACGGATAATCCTTATTTGGATCGTATTTTCAAGCTTTTTGATCGGCCATGCAAAAGCCGATGAGATTACTCTGGCAATTGATAAGGCCCTGGCAAGGTATGAGCTGGCGGAATATTCCGGCGCCATTGCCGAATTAAATCGGGCGGTTGAACTGCTGAGCGC
Organism: uncultured Gemmatimonadota bacterium; assembly: GCA_964404765.1. GTDB lineage: Bacteria > 4572-55 > 4572-55 > 4572-55 > 4572-55 > CAYOLL01. The sequence goes on from CAYOLL010000127.1 coordinate 13,931, forward strand.
CAAATTGACAACGCTTTATGAAGACGCTTTTCCGACAGCGCAGAGTGGCTTTATCACAGGAAAACTGGAGTCTTCCCGGCTTGGCATGTCTCTTTTGGATGGCGGCATTTCGATTACGCGTACCGATACGCTAACTACCGGCGGCATTATTCGTCTGGAAATGGTCAGCAATTCTCCCATGCTGACTGCCGTGGTGATGATGCTCGAAAATCCGGTCTTTTTGGGCGGCAAAGAAATGATTACCGTTGGCGTGGAAAAGGCGACAAAAGAATGGGAGAACGACACCCAAACCGGTGAAATTCGAGTGCCTATTGCAAAAAAGCTGCTCTTGTCCATTCGCGGTCAGGACGTGCCGTTTGAAACCGTTATGGCCTATGCCGAAAATTTTGACTACCCGCACTTAAAGGCGCTGGTCAAATAGTCGTTCAGGTTAAGCACAAGTTTTCTGCATCAGGGATAATCAACGGCTGAGCCGTTAAACTGCGCTGGCGGATAACAGCGACGCAGATTTCGGCAATCGGGATACGGGTGTCACGCGGGATGTTAAAGTCGGTAGCATAGTCACGCAAGAAGACCAGATTGACCGCGGCCAAAGCCGTATCTAAATTGTTCTGGTCTACGGTTTCGCCCTTGCCAAAGGTCGCGCCGTTTTTAAGTTCGGTAAAGTTTAATTCACAATAGTGGATGATGGGATCATCATCTTCAAACTCCATGATATGCGGCAGGCCGTGGGTGCGACAGATAATGGGTCGTTGGTCATACAGTGAACATAACTCGTTGATCAAAAGCGGACAGCCGTTATTTTCAGCCATATTTTGGGCAATGGCCGCCAGGTGCTCGGTCGAAATCTCCAGCAGCCGCTTTTTCAGCAAAAAAGCTTCCACCGGCGAGATATGGATGACATTATGACAGCACATGCTGCAACCGGCGCGGCAACATAAATGCCGGCGATGGCGCTGCGTCAAACTTTCGGTCAGCAGGTTAACGCGGTCAACCAGATTATGATAATTTGTAAAAGCGGCGTCTTCAAAATCATGCTGCAAAATTTGTTGAAACGGGCTTAGTTCAGTAGCCATTCTTACCCTTTGTTAGTATCTAAAAAAGTCAAATCTTTGCTCTTTGAACAAAAATTTGAGACAAGATATGACATTTCTTGAAGAAATGTCATATCTCCTTTTGGTTCCGGCTTGTCCGGGTTAGGCTAAAGGCTGTTAGGCGTTGTACCTTCAGCCTACAGCCTATCTATCTTCATTTTTTTGCCCGGTCGGACAAATGTCCAGCAGAACACATAAGCGGCATTTGGGGCGGCGGGCAATACAGGTTTTGCGGCCATGCAAAATCAGATCATGCGAGAAAACGGTCCAATACTCCTGCGGAACTAACTGCATCAAATCCTGCTCAATCTTGACCGGATTTTCCTGCTTCGTCAAACCCAGAAGCCGGCTGATGCGCGTTACATGCGTATCAACCACAATGCCGATATTCAGTCCAAAGATATTCCCCAGCACGACATTTGCCGTTTTGCGAGCCACGCCGGGCAGAGCGACCAACTCTTCCATGGTAGCGGGCACTTGCCCGCCATGCTTTTCCAGCAGCAACCGGCAGCAATTTTGGATATTCCGGGCCTTGTTGCGATAAAAGCCGGTGGAATGCACTGCCTGCTCCAGTTCGAGCGGATCGGCTTCGGCAAAAGCTTTGGCATCCGGATATTTTTGGAAAAGTCCGGGCGTCACCCGGTTGACCCGCTCATCGGTGCATTGAGCCGACAAAATCGTGGCGATGAGCAATTCCAGCGGGTTGCGATGATGCAATGCACATTGGGCGTTCGGAAACTCGTGACCTAATCGCTCGATGATGGTGAGGGTGCGGGTTTGCAGTTTAGTCATTATCCGGCCACCGGTTTTAGCTTATCAAATCGCGACGCAAGTTCCTTGAATAATTTGATCAAATACAACCATTCTCTCCAATCGTTATGGCTTCAACTGTGTCGGGCACATTTTCGGCAAATTGTTCGAAAGATTGCCGATTGCAGGCTTCATAAGCGCTGATTTCTCGTCGGATATCGTCCAGATGATTTTGCATGAGAGTTTTCCTTTCGATAGCTTCCAACTCCACCTCAATGGATGGAAACGACCGCCATAAGATAGAACATCCTGAATTTTATTTCCACATAAAAATCCGCTTGATAACCCGGGGGCAGACTGTGTATAATTGGCGTCGATTTCAGCATGCGTGAAGTCGAGAGAATAATTGATGAGAATACTGTAAGATCATCAAACGAAGAAGACGTTTTTTTATTGCTCATCACTGCATGTCCATACTATCAGGCCGAAAAGATGCAAAAAATATACAGATGTTCTGCCCTTAATAGGTCGAATCACCTCGCCGATAAACCGCTAACACCCTGAAATAAAAGGCGTTACGCGCTTTACAAATTTTGGCACAACTGTTGCATATAAACAGGTGTCTCCTTGAGGCAAGCGATACGCAAGGCTCATCGAAACATCTTCCTCCTCCTTCTCATCCCCTGTGTTTCTGGAGCGCCCCCCACGCTTCAGAAGCCGGGGGATTCTTATTTTCCGGCATAAAATAAAATCCCAACCGATTTGGCCGGGATTTTATTTATTATCCGGTTAAAATATTTGTAGCCATTTGATAGCAGACGTTGTATCATTTCCGCCCGTTGTAGTTCTCACTAACCTATTACCCCAACTAAAGTAAAGGAGAGCCTTTGTGAGCGAAGAAAAAGCCGTTGCTGACCAAGCGCCCCCTGCATCAGGGCGTAAATTTCTGGGCATAGAGCCGATTAAGGTTGTCTTTGCTATGGAGTACGTGCTGCAAGGATTAGCTAATCCGTTTCAAGGCATTACGTACCAGCCTTTTTTTAAACACTTTCGGTTTGATTATGGGCTGTCAGAGTCTATGACCCAACAGTATTTTTCAAAGTCATACTTAGCCTGGAGTTTTAAGCCTGTTCTGGGCTTTTTAATCGACGCCTATGGTAAAACTAAAGTTATTCTCATTTTTTTGCTGGCGATGGCCTCGCTCTTCTTTTTTGGAACTCCGTTCCTGGATAAAGGGCCGACAATGTTTTTCTGGGCCATGTTTGCCCTGTCTATTTTTCTGGCGGCAACCGACGTTGCGGTCGACCGGGCTACGGTTGTGGCCGGCGACGAAGAATCCAAAAGCACCGGTAAATCTAAAGCAGCGACAGTTGGTTTAAATCAATCTATTTGTTGGGCGGCTATCTATGGAACAAGCATTTTGGCGGCAGCCTTTGGCGGTTGGATTGCCGATAATGCCAATTTTCACGTGATGATGGTTCTATTGGGCTTAGCGCCTTTATCCGTTTTAGTCGTTGTGTTGTTTCTGCCTAAAGATCAGGCTGCGCCGATTCCTTTACTGGATTCGATCAAAAATTTTTGGCACGGACTCAATACCGGTCCAATCTTGTGGATCATCGTCTTTTATTTCATATTTCATTTTCAACCTCAGGCCGGCGCTTTATGGACAAACTATCTGGTTGAAACTTTGAAGTTTTCCCAGACCGAAGTCGGTTATGGTGACGCCGCGGCCAATTTCGGTAATTTGCTCGGCGTGCTGTTATTTGTCCGTTATGGTATCCGCTGGCAAGATGCTTTTGGGCTCAGAAGGTTGTTTCATATCTTTATTATTGCCAGTGTGGGTGTTAATTTAACCCAGTATTTGTTAGTCGATCCGCTATTTACCCGTATTTGTGATGGCCTGACGCCGGCCCTTTCTTTTCTGGAGCCAGGCACCGTCCGCCTG
>CAYOLL010000128.1:0-17393 GCA_964404765.1 uncultured Gemmatimonadota bacterium
AGCTATGTTTTTGCGTATTTTTCTACAAACGGCTTGCCCCTACGGGGCAAAAAAGCACAGATGACTTTCAAATTTAATTGGAAAGATGTCTAATCCTGAATTATTCAAGCCACTAAGTCACGAAGACACAAAGCGTGATTTAATGAGAGTCGGACGCTTTTTATCGGTTAAGTCAAAATAATAGAATTAAAAAGTAAAATCCTCTATCTTGTTTATTCTTTGTGCCTTAGTGACTTCGTGGCAAAACGTATGAATAATCCGGGTAATCAATTTGCTTGCTTATGTATGGGTAAAATCACGGTAAAGCAGCTACCCTGCTCGACCACACTGTCCACTTTGATGCGTCCGCCGTGGGCTTCCATATATTGCCGGGCGCGGGCCAGGCCCAGGCCGATCCCATCGGAAACATCCCAACCTTTACGGCGGACCTGATAGAACGGTTTAAAAATCTGGGACAACTCAAGCTTGGGAATACCGCGCCCTTTGTCATGCACACTAATTTGGATTTGCCCATCGTTACAATCAGCTGACACCTGAATGAACATGCGATTGGCCGGCGAGTACTTGATGGCGTTGGTCAACAAACTTTCCAGGACTTCCTGCATCCGGCGGGTGTCGACATAAATGGAAAATGATTTTAATTTGCTGTTGATTTCCGAAATATAGGTATACTTGTCGGTCGAATAACGATCCTGAATAAGCTGTCTAACCAGCATTTTATTATTTGCTTCAATCATGGAAAAGAACTCATAAGCATTGATCACGGTAAACTCGTATTGTTCCTGCCGGCTTTCTAATCTGGCCAGCGAGATCAGCTCGTCGACCAGTTTCTGCTCCCGTTCCACGTTGGTCAGGATGTGCTGCAAGAATTCGCGCCGGGTTTCCACCGACATTTCTTCATCCATCTGCATAAGTTCCACAAAGCCGCGAATCGGCGCCAATGGCGTGCGCAGTTCATGGCTGATCGAGTTTAGAAACATCTTTTTGGCATGGTCGAACTGCCGGGCTTCGGTCACATCACGAAAGGTAATCACCACGCCTATTTTTTCGCCGGACGATCGCAACAGCGCCCCGGTGCTGATCGCGACGGCAAGTTCCGACCCGTCTTTGGCAATCAGGACACCTTTTTTATAAACATTTGCTTTATTTTCAATATTCAAAACTGCCAAGGGTGTGATGGCTTCCCGACTTTCTTCGTCAACAGCATTGAAGACATCGCTCGAACTACGTCCGATGGCCTCTTCGTGTGACCAGCCGGTCATTGCTTCCGCCGCCATATTAAAGAGTTCAATATAACCGCGGGTGTCTGTAGTAATAACACCTTCATCCAGACATTTCAGCGTCACGCTGAGGCGTTCTTTTTCGGAGGCCAGGCGTTTTTCGGCTACAGTCCGCTCACTAATTTCTGCTTGCAGTTGGTCATTGGCTTTTTCCAGATCACTCGTGCGCGCATTCACCATTTCTTTTAAATGATTTTGATATTGATGCAGCGCGGCTTCTTTTTCTTTAAGCTCGGTGATGTCGCGGATAATGCCGACTAAAATTTTTTCGTGGGTGCTGGGATGCTCCAGCAGGGCTTTTTTGGTGGCAACGATTCGGGTTTTGGCAGCCGCGTTGGTCAAGCGCTCCTCGGTGACACTGGGCAGGCCGGTTGAAAAGACTTTTTTGTCGGTTTCCCAAAAAGCTTCGGTATCTTCTTTGCTAAAAAAACTGTCTTCAGATTTATCGAGCAAAGCTTCTCGTGGCTGGCCCAGATAGTCGCACATGGCATCGTTAAGCATGATCCAGTGGTGCGCGCTATCCTTGACAAAAACAGGATCGGGGATTGAATTTAAAATATGGTTTAAAAATTCGCGCGAGCGCTGCAACTCCTGCTCCGCCCGTTTGCGTTCGGAAATATCCGCGCAGATGGTGACAATGCCAATGACATCGCCATTGACATTGCGCGCCGAAGCCGAGATGAGCAGAACCGGAATGACCGTGCCGTCCTTCCGCATGTTCAGGCCCTCGCGCTTCCATTGTGCCATGCTGTCAACTTCGTGGTTGCTCATTGGCCGGCGGGTCTTGTTAAGGCCGAAAATATTGGATGGCTGGCCAATCAATTCGCTGACTGTATAGCCATGAATGGCGGCGTCGGCAGGGTTTGAGTAGATTATCCGGCCTTCTTTATTGCTGATCGTGATGCCGACGTCTGCGGTTTCGATGGCGCTGCGTAATAAAAATAAGGTTTCTTCCGCATTTCGAAAATCGTCCACGACACCCCGCAACTGAGCAACCTCGGTTCGCATTGCCTGCAGTTCTTCAATGAGTTGGGCCTGTGTTTTAGTCTGGTCATCCATGTCTGTATCTCCACAACTGCCGTAACTTTCGATTATTACGATCACAGAATTGTATTAAGATTTGTTACATTTTACCAAGCCGCATTTTTTGTGTGGCCGTAAAGTTTGTTAGTCTAAAATTTGAATGATTTCGCATCATCAAAAGTGTCTCTATTTTATACTATTCCCATCTATTTTCCAAGCAAAAAAACCGCCTGCCATTTCAGGACTTGGATGGTTATTTTAGCAATGCCCGTCTGACTTGAATTTCAAGCGACGTATCTCGTTCCCAATCTCTGGTTGGGAACGCTCCCAAATAAAATTTGGGAACGAGGATTGTACGCTAACCTTCCAAGTCCTGAAATGGAATCCCCCAAAGCACAAAAACCCCGTCGCCATCAACGGCCGACAGGGTCTTGTAACTGCAGTTTTAAGATTCGCGCCTAAAATTTCGCTTCAGAAGCTATCGAAGACGTTTATGTGACGATCAGGCAAGGTCAAATCGGTCAAGGTTCATGACCTTGTTCCATACCGCTACAAAATCGCGCAGGAACTTTTTTTGCGAATCTTCACAACCGTAGACTTCCGCCAGGGCCCGTAGTTGGGAATTCGAGCCGAAGATCAGATCAACCCGGGTGCCGGTCCATTTAAGCTCGCCGGTTGTGCGATCCCGCCCTTCGAATATACCAGCGTCTGCCGCGGAGGCCTTCCACGTCGTGCGCATGTCGAGCAAATTCACGAAGAAATCATTGGTGAGCGTCTCAGGCCGTTTGGTGAAGACGCCGTGCGCGGATGCGCCGAAGTTGGCATTCAAGACGCGCATACCGGCATTCTTGGCCGCTTGCTCGACGCCGGCGCAACCGCCCAGGACGATCAGGTCCGCCAGCGAGACTTTCTTGCCGTCGGATTGTGCGCCGTTGAACTCTTTTTGGATGCCTTCAAGGGCCGTCAGCACCGTATTCAGTTGGGCCGGCTAATTGACTGCCCAATCCTTTTGCGGCGCAAGACGGATGCGTGCGCCATTTGCCCCGCCGCGCTTGTCGGTGCCACGGAACGTAGCGGCAGATGCCCAGGCAGTTGAGACCAGCTGCGAGATGGAAAGGCCGGCGGCCAGGATTTTTGCCTTGAGATTTGCGATGTCCTGCGCTTCGATCAGCTTATGATCAATTGCGGGCACCGGGTCTTGCCAGATCAGCACTTCCGCCGGGGCCTCCGCGCCGAGATAGCGCGAGCGGGGTCCCATGTCGCGGTGGGTCAGCTTGAACCACGCCCGGGCGAACGCGTCTGCGAATTGATCCGGATTCTCGTAGAAGCGTCTGGAGATCTTTTCGTACGCCGGGTCGAACCGCAGGGCGAGGTCAGTGGTCAGCATGGATGGTTTAACTGATTCGGCCACCAGTCCCGGTTTGACGTGCCGCTGCCGGCGGTGTGTTTGTGATCTTTGCCCGTTACCGGGCACTTGCTGTTTTCACTCATAATGCGTACTCCTTTGGTTTTTGAACAGGTAATGATCGGTATCTAATGAAATCACGGCGGCCGTGCTTTTATCCGCCACAAAAAAATAGACCTTGCAAACATGTCGTTCACAAGGTCTAATTTCAACATTTGAGCGGGCAAAGTAAAGGTTTTTGTTGCCGCTAAAAACTCACCCCAACTTTGCCATAAACCGACAAACCGGGAATGAGAGCGCCTCAAGCATCCACCGGTTTTGTCGCTGCATCAAAGACCGTTTTAATCACGCCAAAAAGCTGCGGCAACTCATCCACCGCATAGCCCAGGGTGTTTTGAATAAAGTTGTTCCGGCGCAATTTGCCGATTTCCCAACGTTTGCCGTCAGTCACGATTCCATAAACTTCTCGTTCCGGTTGGCCATTGAGCTTCTGAGCGGCAACCAATCCGGCCAAAACCTGCCCCCAACCTTGCTCAAAGTCATTGCGCTTGGCTTCCACCACAACGACGATGGGCAGCGTCAGCACGGTTTTCCCCAGCGGCGAGCGCACGGAAACCAGATAATCGGGCGTCCCGGTCAGCTTTTGGTCGTAAGTCAAAGATCGCTGAATCCATAGTTCATAATTTTGGGAATAGGGTTTATACACCTCGCGCAGGATCGGGAAAATGACGGCTTCGGCCCGAGCGCCTTCGGAACTGTAAATGGACAGGTATTCGCGGTTAAAGGCAAATTCTTCAAGAAAAACCGCCGGCGGTTCTAACTCCGACGCGACGATAAAAGGTTTTTCCTGATACGAGATATTGAACTCGGTTTGAACTTGCTCAATATTTTTATAATCGCTAAAAGCCATGGCCTCTTCACTCCTTCCGAAATTTTATTAACAGATGATTGCTCCAAATGGGGCTGAAAGTAAGTTTATGCTTTGGGCAAAAGCCTGTCAAGAATAATAAGCCGATATCAGCTTAGAAACTCACCCCAACTTTGCCATAAACCGACAGGCCGGGATGCTTGACCCGCGACTCGGTGAGCATGTAGTCCGGGTAATTCCAATCCGAAAAAGGCGCGTTGTAGCCGTAGCCGGGATAGTAGAAGCGCTCGTTAAACAGATTCTTCAGGCCCAGCGTAAACTCGTAGCGCGAGGACAGGCGCGGATCGGAGGTGAAGATCAAATCGACCGGTGTATAACTCCACATCACTTTGTGCGTCTCGCTCAAGTCGTCTACATGCAAAAGATTAAAATTACCATTGACCAACATGGCAAAGTTGACCTTGTTGGTCAGCAATGGTCCGCGCACGCTGGCCTTGAGCATCATGTCCGGCGTGTTGAGCATCTGGTCAATCCCGGCCTCGTCCAATTGACCGGTTTGGCCGCGCCACCAGGTAAAGCCCAGGCGCGTCTCGTAATTGTTGACCTGCGCCGTCAAATCGGCCTCGATGCCTGCGCCGTCAAATTTGGTGCGGCCTTCGGGTGGAAAAAAGTTGTCGTTGGTGTAGAGCGATGAATGTGGCGCGCGCATGAGGTAGCCGTTCAGGTCGAGCAAGACGTTGGGCGTCAATTGGCCGGAATAACCCAGCTCGTAATCGTCCACAGTGTCATCCTTTTTGGCAAACTGCTGATCGGTAAAATCGCCCAGCACAAATTGGCGGGTAGCCCTTGCCGCAATCAAGCGCAGCCGGTGCTTGTCGTTCAGGTGATACAGCACGGACAAGCGCGGGCTGAGCGCGTCGAACAGGTCAATCACTTTGGCCTCATTTTGCGCCTTGTTTTTGCTGTCAATATCCACCGCGTCATAGCGCAGACCGACCACCACCGTCAACTTGTCACCAAAACGATGATCGTACTGAGCCAGGGCCGAATAGCGCAATTGATCCAGATTGCGCGGGCCGCCCAGAAACTGGTTTTTGCGCGAAGCCGAACTCAGTTCCGCGGCCACGAGCAGGCGGTTTTTGTCGTTTTGCAGCGGATTTAACTGGGCCGAAAACAGGTATTCGTTGACTTCAGCAAAGGCCGCTAAATCCGGGTTTGGCGTGGGATCGTAAGGCGCCCAAAGGGTGTGGCCGTCGTAAACTTGCTGAAAGTCGTAATGCTGGTTGAAGTTGGCGTGAAATTCGGAATTCCAAAAGGCCGGACGCCAGGCCAGGTCATAAATGCGGCGTTCAAAGCTGCGTTCCCGTTTGGCTGTGATGTCCCACCACGGTACGTTAAATTCGTTATACAGCACGGACGAGCGATAGGTGAAAAATTCAAATTCCTTGTATTGCAGACGCAAATCCCAATTGGGCACAAACTCGCCCTCGCGCTCCAGGCCATGATGCCATGGGCTTTTGAGATACCAGTCCACCGTGCCCAATTGATCCGTGCCCGTGTCCCAATCGCCCTCGGCGATGGACGGCAGCGTTAGCGAGCCAAACAGGCCCAGGCCGTTGGTCCGGCGCATATCCAGCGACACAAAGGGCGTGGCCTTGTTGACGCCGCTCTCAAAAGATTGGCTGACATGGAAGCTGCGTCCCGTCTGCGCCATCGGCCGGCGGGTGATGATGTTGACTACGCCGGACAAAGCGTTAAGGCCGTAGAGCGCACCGCCCGGGCCGAGGATGATTTCCACGCGCTCCACGTTGTCCATGTTGTGGTAATAGCTGTAGTAGTGGCCGTAAAAAGTCGCTTCGTTCAGGCGGATGCCGTCCAGCATGAACAGAATATTCGGTTGCGGCAGGCCCGGCGCGATGGGATGCATGGCCCGCACGGAATAGAGGCCGTAATCCGCGCAAAAACTGTAGAAGAAGCCGGGCGTGTTGGTCAACACATCTTCCAGTGTTTGAAAACCGCTCTGACGGATCATTTCCCGCGTCCAGACGATCATTTTGGCCGGGGCCTCGCTCAGCTTTTGCTCGTAGCGGCTGGCTGTGACTACTTTTTGATTGAGCAAATCCTCCAGATTCAGCTCGGAAAAGTCGGTGAAGTCTTTGCTGATAACTTGGTCCGCCCCGGCGGCGCTGAATATGGCTCCAAACAGCAGCACGATTGATATGGATGCAGAAAACCTTGCCACGGTTAAACTTGCTACGGAACCAATTTTTTCAAGGCTCGCAGAACTCCCCAGCATCAACCTTCGTAAGCTTCGTAAGCTTCGCAAGGTTATTTTGTCACTAAAAGACATACGCCCTCCTGGTTCTCTGTTAATAATTATGTGGCACGAAACGCACCCACAAATGGATTAGCCTGTAACAAAAATAAAAACGACCTTGCAAACTTCTCGCTCACAAGGCCGGCATCATTATCCCATTTTGGGGAAGGGTTGTCAAGGAGTTTTGTCAGGCTGGCTTTTTCTAACAGCGGCTATCTCCATCAAAAGAGCTACGTCGTTACTTCGTTGCTTTGGCCCCGGCTTTTTCCAGGATGGCAATCACTTCGGGGAAACTCATCCGCCGGGCGATGTCTAAGGCGTTGTCCTGCGTCTGCCGGCCAATTTGGGTATGATCCGCGCCGTGCGCCAGCAGGAGCTGTACCAGTGGAGCATGGCCAAAGTAAACCGCCCAATTCAAGGCGTGATCGTTATGGGCGTCCGGCAGGTTGACCTGTGCGCCGCGTTCCAACAGAATTTTGGCAATCTCCACATCACCGTCGCGGGCGCCTTCAATCAACGCCGAAGTGTGATAGCGGTTTTCGTTTTGCAGATCGAGCTGCGCCTTATGCCCAATAAGCTGTGCAAGCATGTTTTTTTCGCCCCAACTGGCGGCTAAGGTCAGCGGATAATGGCCGGACGCATTCTTGAGATTTGGATTGACTCGATTGTCCAGCATATTCATAAAAAGAAGTGAGTCACCCTTCAGGATGGCGTAGTTTAAGAGTAAAACAGCGGACTCCGGAGATAAAGTTTTTGGGTCAAATTTCGACGCAGTCAGGATCTCGGTAAACAATTTTGTTTGCGCGGCATTCCCCGCTGATTGTAAAAACAACGCCTTCATGACCAATTGGGTAAACAGACGGTTACGCCCTTCCATGGCTGCATCGAAGGCTTCATAACCGTCATCGGCTTTTTGATGAACAGCCGCGCCTTTGGTCAACAAAAGTTCGGTAAATTGGCCGTCTTCGGTATCATTCCAGGCACAAATCATGAGCGGTGTGTAACCCTTGGCATTGCCGCGATTCACGTCTGCGCCGCCGGTGATCAGCACTTTGGCAGCTTCCGTACTCAGTCCGCGCGCCGCTTGATTGAGTGCGCCGGCCACGTCATTGCCTTTGCTGCCGCCAAAGTTGGGGTCGGCTCCATGTTTCAGCAAAAGTTGGACAATGCCGGGATTTCCCAATCGGGCGGCGGTGGGCAACGGCGCATAGCCGGCGGCGTTCTGCTGGTTTGGATTGAAGCCGCCGGACAGCAAAGCGGCGACCCGGGCCGAGTCGTTTTTCATAATGGCCAGCACTAAGGGGAATGAGGTAAAGTTGGGCTGAGATTTCGCCGTGGCCGGACGATTGCTGCGGATGGCTTGCAGCAAATCTGTTTCTACGGAGTCGGCGGCGTGCTTCATGCCCCAGGCGAAAAATAAGGCTTCCACGACGGCGTTGTTTTTTCCTCCCAGCGCCCAATCTAAAGGCTGGTAACCGTTATTGGATTTTGCTCCCAACTCCGACCCGGCCTGAATGAACAAATTTACCAGATCAAGATTACCAAAGTAAGCGGCCAAAGACAGCGGTGTACTGCCGCCGGCCGTGCGCACTTCCTTGTCTGCGCCCTGGGCCAGCAGCCAGGCCGCAGTTTTTTGGGCATTGCTTCGCACCGCCAATAGCAGCGGTCTTTGCCCGTCTTGTCCGTTGAGCGGGAACTTGCCGTCGCCGATTTTTTGCTGGATCAGGGCCAGACTATCGGTAGCAATAATAGCGGCGATGTCGTCCTGAGCCAGGGCAGTATTGGCGGTAATGAGCAGGACGATGGTTAACAACGATTTAAGAGGCTTCATAAAAAAGTTTCCTTTCAGGTTTCGGATAAAGAAGTATTTGAATGACAAGTTGTTGCTTAGGAACGTCGATAAAATAAGTTTGGGTTTTGGGATAAATGCGCCGGGTTGTGTGACCCTAAGGGTTTTGCTTTTTAACCCTTAGGGTCTGGCCTCTCGGAACACACCCTAAGGGTTGAAGAACAAAACCCTTAGGGTGAACTTACCCAAAGTTATTAAATTGACGTTCCTTAACGCATTTTTTTAGGTCACTTTAGTGTAGTAAATTATGCCGGATTTGTCAACATCGCTTTTTTACTTTTGCGTTACGGTGGATGTGCAGCACCGCATTAGCGGCATAAAAATTTGTTGCGGGTTGTGAAAGCGCATTTTTAACTTGACAATATCACACGTTGCCGGTATTATTGTTGAGTATTTTATGCGGTGAAGCGAACCTTTTGTGAAGGTTATGACGCAATTCTATATTAGAAATTTAAGTTACTAATTTTACTTTTTATTGAGGAGGACCGCAATGCTGAAAAAAGCGCTGACATGGGTTGCCATTTTTGCGATTTCGACGGTCATGTTTCAAGGCTGTGCCAAACCGCCGCCTCCACCGCCGATCAGCCCTTCGGAAGTTGATAAGGCTTGTGAAGATGCTATGGCTAAGAAAAAGGATTTGGAAAGTTTGGAAAAGCAACGCGACATGCTGAAAGCGCAATTAGCGGAAAAGCAAGCGCGCATGGAAAAATCAAAGCAATGTGCTGAAAGCAATTAACCGGAAGAATAGAAAGGAGAATGTGGATGAAAATTTTACAAAAAACGGCTGTCGCTATTCTTCTTAGCCTCGGTGTTCTGGCTGTGAGCAGTCAATCGCTTTATGCCGAGTGCGCCGTGGATTTAAAGCGCTATTCTATCGAAGAATATAACAAGCTGAAGAAAGCGCAAGCTGCTGAATATTGGAAAGAAATTGAAGCATCTTTGAAAAAGTGGAAAGATGCCGGCATGACCTCGGCAGAGGCCGCCAAAACGATTCAGGCGGAAATTGACCAATTAAAGACCAAGGTCAAAGACACGGAAGCGGAAACCGTTAAGTACGAGCTTATTTGTTTGGATAAAGAAGTGTCCAAATTAGAAAAGCTGTCTTTTGACGAATTGACCGCTAACGAAGCCAAAATAGGGGAGTATGAGGGTCGCTTAAGAGAAATTAAAGGCTTAAACGGCGCAGATAGTCCCGAAAACAAGGACAAAATTGCCGGCTTGGAAAAACGCCTAAATCAGTTGCGCGAGAACTTAAAGTTGCCGACAACCTGGACGGTGCAAAAAGGTGAATACCTTTATAAAATCTCCGGGTATCCGCAGATTTACGGCGACCCGCTCAAGTGGCCGCGTATTTATCGGGCGAATCGCGATTTGATTAAGAATCCGAACCTGATTTATCCGGGCTGGGTGCTAAAAATTCCGCGCGGGGTTATCAATAGCTGGACGGTGTTTAAAGGCGAAACTCTGGCCAAAATTGCCGGTTATAATGAGGTTTACAGCAAGCGGAGTGAGTGGACCAAGATTTATGAAGCAAACAAGGATAAAGTTAAGGACCCAAACATGGTCTATCCCAAGCAGGTTTTAACTATTCCGCGGTAAAAAAGGTTGGCGATGGCGCAAGCACACGCAATTAAGTAAATAACACTACAAGAGCTCTTGGCATGAAGTTGCGTGTCAAGGGCTTTTTGTTTTAAGGAGATTTTATTGACTTGGAAACAAACAGCGTAACTAACGGACAAAAAAAGAGCGACGATCACAAAATTTCGCTGCTGCTTGATGGCGTAGATCACTTGCTGATCTTTGGGGAAAATGACCATTTGCTGCGCAAGATTCAGCATAATTTTCCATGCAGTATTGTTGCGCGTGGCAATCAACTGATTGTTAGCGGCGAGCGCACCAAAGTGGAAACCGTTATCAAGGTTTTTTCCGAAATGATTGCGCGTATTGAACGTGGCGAAAGTGTCGACAAAAGTATCGTTGGTATTCTCATTTCCCAAATGGATCGACCCAAAGCCGATATTATTGAGATGGAGCGAGATGACAAAACGATTCTAATTCCGACAAAAAAAGGACTGGTCGGCCCCAAAACACCAACACAAGCCAAATATCTACAAGCCATCCAGAATAATGAAATTGTTTTTGGCATCGGACCGGCTGGAACCGGCAAAACCTATCTGGCGATGGCGATGGCCATCCTCTATTTGAAACGCAAAGAAGTTGATCGTATTATCTTGACCCGACCGGCAGTCGAGGCCGGCGAAAATCTTGGCTTTTTGCCGGGCGACTTGCAGGAAAAAGTCGATCCGTACTTACGTCCGCTTTTTGACGCGTTGCACGATATGATGCCTTTTGACCGAATTCCAAAGGCGCTTGAGTCTGGTATGATTGAAGTTGCGCCATTAGCCTTTATGCGTGGTCGGACTTTAAACAATGCTTTTATTATTTTAGACGAAGCACAAAACACCACGCTGCCGCAAATGAAAATGTTTTTGACGCGCCTGGGCTACAATTCGCGCGCGGTCATCACCGGTGATATTACCCAAATTGACCTGGCGCGCAAACAAATATCGGGGTTGATAAGAATTCGGGAAATTTTGGTTGATATTCCGGGTATCAAATATGTTAATTTCACCGATCAGGATGTGGTCCGGCACAGCTTAGTGCAAAAAATTATTACCGCATTTGATCGTTATGAAGCTAAAAAAGAAGCGAACCCCTAATGCAAATTCACAATCTTAAAACCCAATTTCAAAACTTTTCTGACGCGATCACCTTGACGGTATTGCTGATTCTTTCGCTGGTTCTGACATTCCAGCCTTTACCGGTTAAGCAGGAGATTGCCAAATATTTAGGTTTTCCCCTGTTAACAGCTTCGCAAAAAGCCGTTGATCGCGCCTTTGAAATACAAAGGATGCGCGACGAAAACCGGCAGTTGAAGGATGTTATCGCCCGTCTAACTTTGGAAAAAGCAGATTTGTCCGATGATGCCGCTGAAAATCTACGCTTGTCAAAAGTTCTGGATTGCACTGCGCAATTAGCCAGAAACTACATCGTAGCCCGTGTTATCGGGTACGACAGTCAACGCCTGGAAAAAGCGCTGACGATTGATAAAGGCTCCACACATGGTATTCAACGCAACTGGGCCGTATTAACGTATGATGGAATTGTTGGTAAAACATTGGTTGTTAATGAAAGCACAACGATTGTTCAGCTTTTGCAAGATCGAAACTGCAAAGTAAGCGTCATTGATAGTCGCAGCCGAGAAGTTGGTGTAATGACATGGGACCCCGATCCTAAAAAAGGCTTTCACCTGGTTTATACATCGCCTCGGCCAAACATTCAGATTGGCGACACCTTAGTCACATCCGGATATAGCGGCATTTTCCCCAAAAACTTAGCGGTTGGTCGGGTCGCTCATATTGAATTTATTGCGCAACAGCAACAGCTTGAGGCGATCATCGAGCCTTTTGCCAATATCAATGCGTTAGAAGAAGTTATCGTAGTTTCACCGGACAAACTGATTCCGGACACCACTGTTATTGTTGATGGGACACTTGGCATATCAAAAGGACTAACCGGGCTGGCCTATTTTCCAAAAATTAATCCGGCCTTGATCAGTGCGCCTATATCAGATGCAGGAGCCGATTCGGTACCTACCGCTTCCAAAGCATTGACCCTGCGAGCCAATCCCAAACAAGCTACCGTTCAACCTGCGGCGCCGCAGATTAATGAGAGCACATTATTTCAAACACGACCGGCAACAGCCCCGCAATCGGCGCCCAGATCCACTGATGAAGACCCACCGGCAAAACCCAAACCGGCGGTGGCCGACTCCAATGGATATAGGTCCTCGAATCCTGGAAATTAGTTTTTATACTGATTAAGGGATAGAAGTTGCATTTTAAACCCTTAGCGTGTTTTTGTTGCCAAAGGTGTGAAAACCTGAAAACCTGTGAGTTTTGTCCATCTCTGTAAAGAAAACCCTAAGAGTGTATTCTGCCAAAAATAACCCTTAATCTTAATGAGAATATTACCGAAATTCAAAATTCTAATAAGGAAGGAGTTTATGTGATGAAGAAGCTAACCTGGTTAATTACGCTTATCGTTGGTAGCCTTTTGGGTGCTGGCGGAAACAGTTGGGCCCAAACGGCCTTTTTTTCTGATATACGCGGAACCGTGACTGTTGTAGACGCTACGGGTGGAAAATCCGAGGCATCTTACGATCGTCAGCTTAGCGCCGGCGAGCGCGTCAGTGCGGGCGGTAATGGTTTTGCCACCATCACCTACTATACTGGCCGGGAAGTTGATGTGAATGCAAACGGCTCCCATACAATAGGTGAAGAAGTTCGGGCCGCATCCGGGGGAAGCCATGTTAAAGGCTCGGTTGCCGGCGCGAGCTCTCTGAACGCAGCGAAATCCACACCCGGCGCAACACGGGGCGACGCCACGCCAGCGCATACGTTGAATGTTGTAACCCCGATCTATCCGGCGGGAACGGCTATCCTGGAAAAAAATCCGATGTTTAAATGGCAGGATAGCCGAACGACACCGGCTCAAAAATATGTCGTGGTTATCAGCGATGCTTTTGCTGGAAAAGTCGGCGAGTTCTCAATAAGCGGCAAAACTGAAGCGGCCTATCCGATCAGTTTGCCCGCCCTTGAGGTCGATATTGATTATAGCTGGATCGTTAAAACTGAAAGTGGAGAAGCTCTGTCCGCGCCAATCAATTTTTCTGTTTTTGATCCAAAAGATCAACCAAAACTGGATAAAGAGCTCGCCCAGGTTACAACTGAATGTGGCGGCGATAACACAAGTCTCAAATGGTACTTAAATACTGCTAATGTCTATGAAAGTTATCGCTTAATGAAGCCGGCAGAGGAAACGATTTTAAAGTTAATTGCCGCACAACCCAAACTGCCGCAAGCCCACATGCGACTTGCTCAGATTTATGATCATATCGGATTGGCATTGCAGGCAGAAGCCGCGCGCAAAAAAGCGGAAAGTCTGCTAAAGTAAATGTTCGGGCTGTAAAAAGGGGCTGTAAAAAAGGCCGCTCTTGCAATTAAAGTAAGAGCGGCCTTTTTTATGCGATAAGTGATTGGAGTTCGAAATCACTTCTTCGCAAAATAGTCAATGTTAATTTTTTTGAAGTGCGCCCATTTTTCCGGCAAATCATCTTCCGCAAAAATTGCATCCACCGGGCATTCCGGTTCACAAGCCGCGCAGTCAATACATTCGTCGGGGTTGATGTAAAGCTGCTTGCCTACTTTGTCTTCGCCAACGCCGGCAGACGGCTGAATGCAGTCCACAGGGCAAACATCAACGCAAGCCGTATCGCATACGCCAATGCAAGGTTCTGCAATGTAATAAGCCATGTTATCCTCCCTCACAGTTCGAGTATTCATTACAGGTTAATGTAAACATTTTACGCTACTCAAATAAGGAGTTTTCTCGACAAAACACCATGATTTACGTCATATATTTCTAAAATATTACTTTTTTATTCTAAAAAATTCTAAAAAATAAAGGCTCATGGAACAAGTTTGTGGAAATCGCAACCTTGCGAAGGCTTCAGTGCACAAAGCATGCGGATTTCAAATTAAGCTTTCGCAAGGTTTCACCATCTTAGGAACGTGTACTAAATAACTTCCGCATTTCAAGCCCCATCGGGGCGATCCGTTTGTAGCAGACCGGCGTTACCGGCATTTTAATTTGATACAGAATCGGCAGTTTAAAGTGATACACTGACGTTATCATATTCCCCCATTTATTGCCACAAAATAATCATCCATTTATGGGATGATCCCCATTCAGCGGGGGCGGTTCATTTTCCTCCGCTTGCGGTGATACCCGTCACCAGTCCATGTCCGCCGAGCTTGTCCTTCAGGCGGTAGCTGTCCCCGTTGAGAACGACCGCCTCGGCATGATGCAGCAGCCGATCCAGAATCGCCGTGGCAATGGTCTGGTTGCCGAAATAAGCCCCCCACTCGGTAAACAGCTTGTTGGACGTAATCAGCAGCGACCGGTATTCGTAGCATTGGTTGACCAACTGGAAAAACAGGTTGGCATACACCGGCTTGAGCGGCAGATAGCCCAACTCGTCTATGATGATCAGGTCGTTTTTCAAGACCGCTTTCAGCCAACGGTCAAACGAGCGGTCGTCCTCCGCCAGGATCATCGTCTCGATCAAGTGCGGCAGCGGGTAAAAGATGACCTTGAACGATTTGAAAATGGCCGCATAACCCATGGCAATGGCCAGATGGGTCTTGCCAACGCCCGGCGGCCCCATCAGGATTGTGTTGCGCCGCTGCTCGATCCAGTCGCAGGTCAGCCAGCCATTGACCTGCTTCTTGTGGATTGTGGTCTGAAAGCCAAAATCAAAATCGTCGATCGTTTTGAGGGCCGGAAATTGCGCTTGCTTCAACTGCCGCTTGAGCCGATGTTGATCGCGTCCGGCCAGTTCCTGGCTCAGCAGATGGTCCAGGAACGTCAGGTAGGACGCTTCATTGTCCTGAGCCTGTTGCAGCGCCGATTCCAACCCGTTGGCCAGGTGATAACAGCGGATCAGGCGCAAGCGCGCTTTGACCGTTTCAAGCATGGGCCGCCTCCTGGTAATAGGTCAGCGGGCGATCCAGGCATGAGGTTTCCGGCAGTTCGGCTGCCACAGTCTTTATTTTTTCCAGCAATTGACGCCGCGCGTAGTCGGTCAGGATCGTCTCGATCCGCCGCGCGCTGACCTGGGGCAGTTGCAGAATCAGCGGCAGCGCCGCCGTCCAAATCTCCGCCGCAAAACGACTCGACAACATCGTCAAGCCCCGCAGTTGATCCCGCACAATCTTCGGATTGTCCGCTTTGACCCGGGCGATCAGCTCGTCGCTCGCGGGCAATGGGTGAAGATCCGCCTGCGCCGCCGCCGTCAAATCCGAGACGCTTTTTCGAAAATCCCGATAGTGGTTGCTGTTTTTAACGATCCGGCCCCGTTCGGCGGGAATCGCATGACGGGCGACCTCCTGGCCGCTGTCCGGGTCGCGAAGAATCAACGTTTCGCCCGACGATTCGACAGCCACCTCTTTGCGTTGATAGACAAACGGCGCCGAATATTTGTTGCCCGCAAAGCTCAGCAAGCCCGTCTTGTCCACCTGGCGGGTCGACCGCTCGACCACCGCATAACGCTGACGCAATAACGGCCGTTCGTCTTCAAAAAGATCGATCGGACGACGTTGCGTCACTTCGTGAATCCGCACATTGGCCACCTCGTTCAGCCAATCCAGCGCGCGCGCTTGAACGGTCCGGATGTCCGCAAAATACTCGCCGTATAAAAAGCTGTCCTTCACATAGCCGACGCTCCGCTCCACCTTGCCCTTACTCTGCGGATCGTAGCCTTCGCACACCCGAACGCCAAAATCATGCCCCGTCGCAAACTGGTGAAACCGCTCGTTGAGCAGGACTTCCCGATAACGCTCGTTGATCACAACCATCTTCGTCTGGTCGTAAACAGACTCATGGGCAGCCCCGCCAAAGTAGACAAACGCCTGGCGATGCGCCGCGATAAATGCGTCCGTGTCATAAGGGCAACCCTGAAAATGAACATACAACCGGCGCGAATACGAAAACACAAACACGATGAAATAGACTTTGAACTCGCCGCCGTCCGTGCGCACAACCCGCATCTCGCCGCCGTCTACCTGAATCTGATGACCCGGCGCCATGTCCAATACCGGCTCAAAATGACGAATCCGATCCGGCGAAATCAACACCCGCAGCGGCTTCAGATAGTCCCGAAATGCCCGAACTTTGCCCGTAACATCCGGATACCGTTCCTTCACTTGGCGCAGCAGCTTCACCGAACTGATCTTCGGAAAATGCGCCAATTGCTCCGCGATAAACTCCCGCGCAACGCCAAACCGGCTCGATCGTTGACGCCCCTCAAAATTGGCTGACGCCGCGGATAATGCCAGCGCTTCATACTTGCGTACCGTGTTCACCGACAGGCGCAATTCTTCGGCAGTGTCCCGAAGTGAATGGTCTTGACACAAGGTCTTAATTTGATGATACACGATGACTCCTATCATTGGCGACCTCCCCTTGTTGGTTAAGAAGAGATCAAGGTAATCCACTTGCCAAAGTGTATCAATTTATACTGCCGTTTTTGTGTCAATTCTCACTGCCGGTGACAGGTTTCCTTAATTTCCGTTATGTTAATTTTGCCGGTCAATTGTTTGGCGGTAAATATGCCTTCAAAGGCTTCTGTGGCCGCCCGCCTGAACGTCATTGGCTAATCTTTAGTGGGACAATTAAGACCCATAAGCTATATTTCGTGCCGATTGTTTTTCTGAATAGAGCGCCACAAATAAAAAACCCCGTGCAATTCAATACACGGGGTTTTTAGGTTAACAGACAGCCTTATTAAGAATCAATGCGTATTACCCTAATTAACGTTATCGCCAGGCATTACCATACCGCCTTTAACTTGCTTCATCTCATTTTTCGTCAGCTTTTTCATTTTGCATCTCCTTGTGCTTTCGCACATTAGAGTCCCTTGGGTCCTTTTTCAGTCTCAAATTGCACTCTCCCACCTTTAACTTGCATCATCTCGTTTTTCGTCAGCTTTTTCATTTTGCATCTCCTTGTGCTTTCGCACGTTAGAACCA
>CAYOLL010000129.1:0-17381 GCA_964404765.1 uncultured Gemmatimonadota bacterium
CCGGATAAAAGCATTCCGGCATGACAAGTGTTCGACAGGTTGTTGACTAGTACACTTAATTTGAAATTCGCATGTTTTGTGCAATGAAGCCTTCGCAAGGTTGGATTTCCACAAACGTGTTCCATGAGCCGAAATTTTCAGCTTAGAAAAACCAGCAAATTGCAAAAAAGCTTAACACGCTGGTGGTAATCGAGACCGCGGCGGCGATGAGGAACGGCGTCAGGCCGATTTTGCGCATACTATCAAAGCGTGTGGTCAACCCGACGGCGGTCAGCGCAGCCAGGATCAGGAACTTGGAGATGTGGCCAAAATCTGCGCCGAGATCGCGGCCCACAAATGCGCTTGCCTGCTGAATCACGCCCAGCGAGTTAAGGCCGGACATGAGCAAAAAACCGATGACGAAGCCGGGCACACTTTTACGCAATTTTTCGCTGAAGCTGCCGCTTTTCGTTTCCCGGCCTTCTGTGGCCCACAAGCCGAGGCCGACAATCACAAAGCCCATCAGCGCGTTCCGGGTCAGCTTGACCGTGGTGGCAATCTCGCCCGCCGCCGGACTAAAGGCAAAACTCGCCGCCAGCACCTGCGATGTATCATTGATGGCCGTGCCGGCCCACATCCCGAAGCTATGATCTGACAAGCCCAGCGCGTGTCCTAATAGCGGATACAGAAAAACAGCCAGCGTGCCCATCAACGTATTGGCGGCTACGGCAAACGAAACTTCCTCGTCGCGCGCGCCAATCACCGGGGCGGCCACGGTAATGGCTGTATTGCCGCAAATAGCCGTGCCGACGCCAATTAACGTGCCCAGATGCGAAGAAATTCCAGCAGCGACGCTCAATTTTCGTGCCAGCGTGAGCGCGACCGCCATCAAGACAACGATCAGGATCAGCGCTTTGCCGCCGGTGGCCAAAACCATTTGCAGCGACAATTTTGCGCCCAAAAGCACAATGGCCGTTCGCAACAAGTACGTAAATGAAAATTTGACGCCCGGTTGAAGATTGGCGGGCAGTTTGGCAAAATTTCCCAGAACAAGCCCAAAAAACAGGCCGATGACCACTTCACCGACCACATCGGCGGCGGATTTTGGCAAAAACCCGTGCGTCACCCGCGCTAAAATTGCCAGCCCAAGCGTCAAGACCAGACCGGGTAAATGAAGCAATATCGTGTTCATTACAACCTCTGCTTATTGAAATATTGGAGAAAAAAACTTGCCACGAAATCACCAAGGCTCAAAGAATCAATAAAGTTTTTAGCGGCTTCTTTTTCGATATCATTTAGAAGATAACCTTGCGAAGGCTAACGTTGAAGAGTTCAGCGAGCCTTGAAAATATTGACTCCGTAACAAGTTTAACCTTCGCAAGGTTTTCTACATCCTTAGTGTTTTTGAGTCTTTGTGGCGAGTCCGACGCATTGTTCATAACAGCGTTAGTAAATCATCCACCGCCGGGTTGCGCCGGGCGTCGGTCAATTTAGTGAGAACAGTATCCAACTGCTGCTTGGTCTTGAATTGAAAACGGATTTCGAAACGGTCGCCTTCAAAAAAAGCCGGCGGCGACAGGGTGATAAACGGCGGCAGCTTGAGCTGTCGCTGCAAATCGTGGAAGCGGTCTTCATGGGCGCTTAGGGTTGGATAACGACGGCGGCGAATGCGTTCGCGGATGGCCTCGGCGCGTTGCGGCAAAGAGGCGGCTTCATTTTTGCCGGCGGTGTCAATGGCCGGGTCTGCCAGCACATCGGCCACGCGGATATCTTCGCGCCGACAAATCTCATCCATCCAAACCAGCAATTCCCGGATTTTATTGCGTCCAAACCGAAATGCCAAAAAAAGCAGAGCCAGCTGCTCCTGCTCGTGTTCGGTGAACACAGTAAATAATTGGGCGATTTTGTGCGGCAACTCCTCAGCAACAATCAGACAGCGACAGGCTGCGCTTAGTTCCGTCAGCGCCATTAGTTCCTGAATTCGCTTCGGTTCTAATTCCAAGCCTAACATTGTTTTAAATTGCTCGGATATTTCGGGTATACTGTGATCAGGATGGCGTAGTTTTTTGAGCAGCAGACCCAGTTCAATTTCATTCAGCGGGTCGTGAAAACGACGGGCGGCAGTGGCAATTTCAAAGCAGGTCAAATCGGCCACATCGGCTTTTAGGAGCATGGCCGGCACAGAGGTCAACCCCAAAGTACGGGCCAGATAGAGCCGTCGAAAGCCGTCTACAATCTGCCAGCGTGAGGCCTGCGCGCGCAGCGTAACCGGCTGCAAGATTCCCTGCGCAATAATGGCCGTGCGAAAATCCTCCGGAATAGCTTCTTCAAAGGGATAGCGCAGACAAAAGCGGTCATTTTCAAGATCAATTTCCTGCAGCGGAATATGGGCGTACAATAATTCAGATGGCATAGTGCTCTCGAATTGGAGTAGCAAACTTCAGTTTGCCTGTAACCTGTAACCACGTAACTCAATATCATGCTGTTACTTGCAAACTAAAGTCTGCTACTCCGGTTTAGAATGGCTTAGCATAGCGCTCCCGAAGGGCTTGGTAATAGTCGGCTTCGGCGTAACGGGCGCGTTTGGCGAAACCTTTGATAAGCACATCGCATTTGTGTTGCAATTCACGAACAGTCAAACGGCGCTGTTCCGCGTTAAGCGCATCGGCGTCCAGCAACTTTTGCATGGCCCGGATGCGAAAGCGATCCATGCCCCAATGTTGTCGGGAAAGCTGATCATCATGCCCGCCGCGCTTAATAATCAGCGGTTCGTCGATTAAATAAATCGGGTAATCCTTGCCGATTCGCAGCCACAAATCATAGTCTTCACAAGCCGGCAATGTCTCGTCAAAGAGACCGACGGCATCGAGCAGACTCCGCCGCATCATCACCGCCGATGGACTGACGATGCACAATGGCAGGCAGCGCTCATAAATCCAGCCGGAATGCTTTTGATGGATTTTTTTGGGATTCACCCGCCGGTCATCGCGTCGCCAGATCTCTTCGGTTTGACAAATCAGGGCGGTCGGGTTATGCCGGAAAAAATCAACCTGCGCGGCCAATTTTCGCGGCAACCACAGGTCATCGGAATCCAGGAAAGCCAGCCATTCGCCGCGGGCATTGGCGATGCCGTAATTTCGGGCGGCGCTGACGCCACGATTTTCCTGCCGCAAATAAATCAGGCGGTCACTGTATTTTTTCAAGCATTGCGGCGTGTCATCGGTTGAGCCGTCGTCAACCACGATCAGTTCAAAGTCTGACCAGGTCTGCGCCAGCACAGATTCAACGGCCTCGATCAGCAACGCGGCGCGGTTATAGGTCGGGATGATGACGGAGATGTGCGGGTGGTTTATGAAAAGCAAGTTAAGAGTTAAAAGTTAAAAGTTGAAAGTCAATCTGTGGATAAAAGGACGGCGGTTCGACCGATCAGGAAATCGGCCAGTTGCCGCGCAAAATAGGGCGCAGCAACCGCTCCACGCGCACCCAGGCCGTTGAAAATAAAGACGTTCGGGTGATCCGGATGCGGGCCATAAACAATTTTTTGCTGCCCTAATTTTGGCCGGACACCGGCTTGCTGATCTACCACTTCATAATCAACTTCCAGCAGGGTTTTTAGCTTGTCGGTTAATTCATGGCGGCCTTGCGGGGTCACCGCGGTGTCTAATGTTTGGCGATTGAACGTCGCCCCTACCCGAAAAAAGCCATCCCCTAACGGCAGGATAAAAATATCGCGGTAAATAATCCGGTCAAGCTCTAAATTTTTGGCGCAAATGGTTAAAACTTCGCCTTTGGTAAAACTATGGGGCAGGGCCGGGAAAAGCGGATTATGGCGGACATGCCTGCCCTCGCAGAAAATAATCCGGCGCGCGGAAATATTCCGCCAGCCAATACGCTCGCTTTCAATCGTCAGCTCGGCGTGATCAAAGCGATCTTCGGTCAATAAGCCGCGTGTTTTCAGCCAACTGCGGAAAGCGTCGACCATGACCCCGATCTTCATATAGCCGGCGGATTCAACCGCCAAACCGCCAAACGGGGCGATCAGACATTCCGGCAAGTCGCGCGGTTCCAGCAGGCCGCGCACATAGGGATTTGTCGCGCAACTTTCATGACGCTGCCAGTGTTGGCGCTGCTTCTCATCAAAAAATACTTTGATCATTGGCAGCGCGAAAAAAAAGCGAATGTTGAGCAGGTTCTCCAATTCACGATAGGTTTGTCCGGCGGCGGCGATGAGCTCAGGCATTTTCCAGCCCGGCCTAAACTTGCGGTTCGGGATCGGATCGATAATGCCGCCGGCGACGCGAGAGGATGACGCGGGTTCAAACGCATCAACCACGTGAACGGTTTGGCCTTCCTGAAGCAGAGTACGCGCCAGCACCGAACCGGCCAGACCCTGCCCGACAATTAGATAATCACATATCATAAATCTATTTATCCGAGTCACGCGAGCAAATAAGCCTGAATCATATCACGCATAGTAAAAAAGCCGGTCTTGCCGATCAGCCACTCGGCGGCCAAAACCGCGCCGTGGGCAAAGCCGGAGCGGTTGCGGGCGGTATGGGTCAGGATGATGCTGTCGGCTTCGGCGTCAAAACCGACGGCATGGGTGCCGGGAATAGCGCCGCTGCGGATGGAAGCGATATGCAATTGTTCAGTGCTGATTTTTCCCTGAAGATTGCCGGTCACGATTTCGGTTTTCCGGTCAATTTGGGCGGTTAAAATTTTGCCCAATTCCAGCGCTGTGCCGCTTGGGCTATCCGCTTTTAAGCGGTGATGCCATTCATTAATATAAGGATCATAGCCATCAAAACGGTTAAAGAGTTTGGCGGCATAAGCGGTCAGCTCAAAAAACAGGTTCACGCCCAGTGAAAAATTTGGCGCATAGATCAGTCCGAATGAATGCGCGGCGGTCAATTTTTGGAAAGTCGGAATATGCTCATACCAACCGGTAGTGCCGATAACCAGAGGCTTACCGGCGGCGGCAACCAATGGCGTCGTCTTTGGCACAGCCTCCGGCAAGGAGAAGTCGATGCAAACATCCGCAGTTTCTAAATCGGCAGCCGTTTGAATCGGACGATCTTTGTTGAACACCGCGACAATGGTATGATGGCGCGCAACAGCGGCTTTTTCAATCTCGCGGCCCATCCGGCCATAGCCGATCAAAGCGATCTTCACCTAAAACTCCTCTGAATTATTCAGCTGACTTAAAATTTGACCCTTCTCGTTTCGGGCGCCAAACAAATACCCATGTACCCGCGACACAAACTCGGCTTCCCGATCGGCTTTAATTAAAAATGACAGGCTGAGCTGAGCCGAACCATACGAAATTAAGCTGATTCCATCGGCAACCAAATATTTAAAAATGGACTCAGCCTCAATAGTCTCCCGCAGACCTTCGCCGACCAGGGTGATCAGGGCATTATCCACTTCGAGTTCGTAGCCGGTCAACAGCGCCAACTCGTTGAGTAAGTAGGCGCCATTTTCGCTTTCAACAAAGGCTACGGTGATGTGATGATGCGAGATGTTGGTTAACTCAATGGCAACATTATATTTGTTAAAGAGATTAAAGATAGACCCAAAAAAGCTAAAAGGCAATTGCTGAAGTGGCGCAACTGCCGATATTTTGACAATATGGTTCTTTGACGTGACACATTTGACATTTAATTGCCGATTTGCGGTCGCTAAAGGCGGTTTTTCAATCCGGGTGCCTGTGCTTTCCGGATTGAAAGAGTTCAGGATGCGAACAGGGATTTCTTTTTCAATAATCGGCAGCAAAGTATTGGGGTGAATGACCTTGGCACCGGCTAAAGTCAGCTTGGCGGCTTCATCATAACTCAGGGCTTCAATCTTGTGGGCATTAGATACCACATCCGGATCAGCGGACATGATGCCATCCACATCTTTCCAAATCTCCAGACGGTCCGCCGATAGGGCATTGGCCAGAATAGCAGCGCTATAGTCGGAGCCCTCACGCCCTAAAGTGGTGGAAATACCCGTAGCGGTCTGCCCAATATAACCCTGGCTAACCGGCAACTGATGTTCATGGAGTAATGGTATGAACAGCTTTTTCACCCGGCGTCGCACCTCGACCATATTCGGATTGGCCCGACCAAAATCATCATCGGTAACCAACCAGTCACGGGCGTCAAGCCATTTGGCCGGCAAGTCGCGCTCCTGCATTGCGCCGACAATGATTGTAGACGAGGCCAACTCGCCATAACCGACCATCCGATCCAGTGAACGGAAGTTGAACTCGCGGGTTAAGTAGATGCCCTGAGTCAAAGCGCGGGCGTCACTGAAAAAATTATCAAGGCTGGCAAAAACAGCCTCAACCTGCTTGTGAGTGCTCAATAACTCAGTCGCAATTTGATGATGCCGGCGGCCTAATTTATCCAACAAATCTTTGGCCGGTTCGATTTGGCCGTTTGCGGCTAATTTCGCACAGTGGGTGAGAATATTGGTAGCCTCGCTGATGGCCGAAAAAATAATTGCCAGCGGCTCGTTTGCGCGGGACTTGATAATGCCGATCACGCGCTCAATAGCCTGCGCATTTTGTATGGACGTGCCGCCAAATTTCATGACTACCGGATTAGATTGCATCGAATTGCCCCTGTACTTTAAGAATTTCTGCGTTTAAAATAGAAGCGCCGGCTGCGCCACGAATGGTGTTATGCCCCAGGAAAACAAATTTAATGCCTAAAATCGGGTCTTCCCTGAGCCGGCCGACCACGACCGACATGCCATTACCGGTCATAACATCGCGCCGTGTTTGCGGTCGATTGTCTTCTGTCCGGTATACCAGGGGTTGCGCCGGCGCAGTCGGCAGGCGGAGCTCCTGCGGCAGGCCTTTAAAGTTTTGAAAAGTGTCAATGATTTCGGCCAGGCTTGCCTTCGTTTTTAGCCGGCAAAAAGCGCTACCCAAATGTCCGTCAATGACCGGCACCCGATTGACGGAGGCGCTGATGGTCAGTGGATGGAGTTCGATTCGCTGATCGACGAGTGTGCCTAAGATTTTGCGCGGCTCGCCGGCAATCTTCTCTTCTTCGCCGCCGATATAGGGAATGACGTTGCCAAGAATGTCGATGGCGGCGTGGCCTGGATAGCCCGCGCCGGAAATGGCCTGCAGTGTGGTCACAATGACCTGATCAAGACCAAAAGCGCGCTCCAGCGGCGCTAACGCCATTACCAGCGCGACGGTAGAGCAGTTCGGATTCGTCACAATAAAGCCGTGCTTGTAACCACGATTTTTCTGTTGGATTGGAATCAGCTTAAGATGATCGGGATTGATCTCCGGAATCAACAACGGCACGTCTTCGTCCAGGCGATGGTTGCGGGAATTGCTCAGGACGGCATAACCGGCTTTGGCATAAGCTTCTTCCACTTCGCCGGCCACGCTGGCGTCCAGCCCGGAAAAAGCGATCCGCGCCTTATTGTTGGGAACGACTTCCTCCACCACTTTATCGGCGGCATAGGCCGGAATATCCGCCGACACAAACCAGTTGCAGGCATCACGATAGCGCTTGCCGGACGAGCGCTCTGACGCCGCTAAGGTCACCACTTCAAACCAGGGATGATTATCCAGCAGATGGACAAACATTTGGCCGACGGCGCCGGTCGCGCCCAAAATGGCCACCGGAATTTTGGAGGACATTGGATGACTCCTTGCAATTCTGAGAAATTCAAGACACGCCACGAAGGCACGAAAACACTAAGTTTCACAAAGATCAGCGAGATTTTTTTCTAGGTTGCTACATCGTTTTAACTTGTTTTATATTAATACGTTAGTGATTCTTTGTGGTTTTGTGGCTTAGTGGCTAATGCCTTAAGCCAAAGGCCATAAATAAAAAAGGGTTATTCTCGTCAAATAACGAAAATGACCCTTTTCAATCTTGATGGTTAAACTTAAGGCAAATTTTGTATAGTGTCAATAGAAATAAGCAGAGTTGCGCACTATTGAAACGCCATTTTATATAGCAAGCGCCGTGGCAGAACGGCCTTGTAATCGTTGGGCGGTTCAATGATGTTTTCGCGTGGGGTGGCGATTTCGTAGGTGTTTCTCCAATCCCCGTTAATCGGAATCCGCACAATCCAATAGATGTCGCTGCCATGGCGGTCGTCCATGACTAAACAGGGCTTTTTGCAGTCCGCTAACCATTTAAATTGATCTCCAAGTTCATTCTTACGCATGGCATTGTCCTCCTTAATTTTGCAAAAACGATAATACGTGTACCACAAGACGCCTTGCATTGAAGCAAAATTCCAGCCAACTTTTTTTTGTCCGATAAACTTTTAAATTG
This sequence comes from uncultured Gemmatimonadota bacterium, assembly GCA_964404765.1. Lineage (GTDB taxonomy): Bacteria > 4572-55 > 4572-55 > 4572-55 > 4572-55 > CAYOLL01. Next base: position 8,274 of record CAYOLL010000129.1, read on the forward strand.
CCAAATCGTCCTTAAAGTAATATACTAAGCTGACATGATTAACTTACATTACGCACTATTGTTACAAATTTTATTCTTCTTTTGTTAAGATTTCCGGGATTCACGCCAGTTTTGCTTTTTATACAAAAAATGGAAGCGGGTATTCCTTTTTACTCTTTGCGTGGCCTCCTTTTCTGAAACCGACATAAATGCAAAAAACACTACTAAAGCTTATTTTGCTATCATTTTTCGCATCCATTGCCTCAGCTGCGCCGGATGTGCGGCATGTCTATTTGAGCACTTCCGAGCCGGATCTGGCCAAAAAGCATTTTAAAACAGCTTTGATTTATCGTAAGCTGCTGGAAAACGATGTTGCGGCCAAGAGTCATCTGCAGAGCGCGTTAGCGCTGAACCCGAGGGATTGGGAAAGCCATTTTGAATTAGCGGCTATTTATCATCTCAGCGAGCATGACTATGCGCAGGCTCGCGATCATTATCTGCTGGCGCTGCAGATCAACCCCAATTTTGCCGCGGCGCATCATAATCTGGCCATATTATTGGACGATATGTTTGGGGATACAAACAGCGCCTGGCTGCATTATCAAGAGGCGATGCGGCTGGATCCCGGCAGCGCCGCGGCTTTTTGCAATGCCGCTACTTTTCTGCAGTTTCGACAGCAAAACGACCGGATGGCCCGGCAATATTATGAGCGGGCCTTAACCCTGGATCCAAAATTAGCCGTAGCGCATCATAACTATGCAATTTTGCTCAGCAACAGACTCAATGAGCCTGCCGCCGCCAAAATGCACTATTTACAAGCGCTGGCCCGTATGCCGGATAGCTGGCAGGCGCACTACAATATGGCCCAATTATTGGAAGATCGTTTTGCTGAATACGGCGAGGCGAAAGCGCACTTGTTGAAGGCAATCGCGCTTAAGTCGGATGAGGCTGGTCTTCATTATGCCTTAGCGGCACTGCTCGAAGCGCACTTAAATGATGTTCCGGGCGCAAAATCGCACTATGAACATGCCTTAGCTTTAAAGCCGGACAACGCAGAAATTCGTCATCAGTACGCCCAGTTTCTAAAGAATCGAATGGGGGATTATCAAAGTGCCAAAGTCCAGTATCAACAAACGGTTACAGCCAGACCCGGCGATACCGTGGCGCAATTTAATCTGGCCAGCATGATGGCGACTCAATTAGATGATCCACAAGGCGCACGGCAACATTATGAGCAGTTGCTGGCCGCTGATCCGGTCAATACCGCGGCGCGTTATAATACCGCGCTTCTGCTGGCCAAAAGCGGCAACTGGCCTGAAGCGATCCGTCATTATCAAATCATTTTGGGTCAGTCGCCCGGTCATAGTCAGGCAAGGTTTGGTTTGGCGCAGGCGTATGCAGACGGTCAAGGCGACTATGTTCAGGCAGCGCAGCAAATTATGTCGCTTTTGCAAACACAGCCTAATTGGGTGGATGCGGTTGTTTTTTTGGCAGATCTGTATTATTATCATCTAAACGACTCAAAAAATGCGCTTAAATTTTATGAACAGGCTGTTACACTCGATCCCCGCCAGGCGCGCGCCCATTTAAATATTGCCCTGGCGCTGATAAACAGCAAAAAAGATTATAAAAAAGCGCGCCTGCATCTGGAGCAGGCGCTAAACATTGAACCCAATCAAGCAACGGCAAATCATACCCTGGCGCTATTGCTCGAAAATGTTTTTAAAGATTACACCGCCGCCGAGCATTATTATCAAACGGCGTTAAATCTAAACCCGGCCAATGAGAAGTTGCTGTGTGATTTTGCCGGATTTCTGGCCAGGCGGCAAAAGGCTCCTGCCCGTGCCCGAGCGCTTTACGATCAGGCGTTGCAAGTCAATCCAAACAATTCCAAAACGCATTACGAATTGGCCAAATTGCTGGCGAACTCCGATAGCGATAAGCAACAAGCCGAAGCGCATTTTCGCCTGGCGGAATCGCTGCGCCTGCAGCAAAATTGAACCTGATTTAAAATCAGATTGCCTTGTTTTTGAAAACAAACTTTTTGAGAATATCCTCCATCAAGCACCAGTGGGTAAAAGCTGATTGCAGCAAATTTAGCCCGACAAAGGCTGTGAAAAGATACCAATATGGGCTGACCCAATAGCCCAGGGCCAAACTCAGCAGGATAAATGTGCCGGCAATGGCGCGAATTGTATGTTCGAGCATCGTAAACTCCTTTTCAAATGGATGTAGAAAACCTTGCGAAGGTTATATTTGGCGCGGAGTCAACTGTCTCAAGGTTTCTCGGACTTGGCAGTGTGAACCTTCGCAAGGTTATCTTGCTAAATGGATGTAGAAAACCTTGCGAAGGTTAAACTTGCTGCGGAGTCAATATTTTCAAGGTTCTCTGAACTCTTGGGCGTGAACCTTCGCAAGGTTGTTTTGTAAATGGATTGTTGAACGGGGTTGATCAGATAAATTTTTCGACGGCCACTTGCAGCGCATGAAGCGGATGTGGCCCGGTTGCGAATGGCGCCAATGCCTGCATAACTTCATCGGCTTTGGCGTCATCTACCATCGTAAAGGCTAATTGGGAATAAACGGCAGGATGTTGTCGGGCAAACCAGTTTTGACTCTCGTCCGCCGCTTTGTTCAAATAGCCCTGAATCTCCAGCTCGCTAAAAATCGGAACTTGATGCTCACTCAGTGTTTTCCGCAGGCGTTCGGCGTCAGCTTTAATGCCCATTAAGATGATTAATTTCATAGCAGCTCCTTTGTTGGGAACCTGGATGGTTCGTATGTTTTGCCACCAAGACACTAAGACACGAAACTGGAACAAGACAGGCGATTGAAGTACCTTGACGATATTTTCTTGATCTCAAGCAACCGATCTGTATCAAATCTAACTTTGTAGCATAAATTATTGAGAGGATCAAACGGCTTAAACTTAAACGGTTTTTGGGGCGGAATCCGGCGGGACCGGATAATTTTTCCGCTCGGTCATGTAAAAGATTAAGGGCACGATCAACAACGTCAGCCCGGTGGAAGCAATTGAGCCGCCCATCAGCGACAAGGCCAGGCCCTGAAAGATCGGATCAAACAGGATGACAAACGCGCCGATAACCACCGTCCCCGCCGTCAGCAGAATCGGCGTGGTGCGCACGGCGCCAGCCTCAATAACCGCCTGCTTGAGCGGGATATTTTCTTCCAGCCGCAGATTAATAAAGTCAATCAGCAGAACGGAGTTGCGAACCATAATGCCGGCTAAGGCAATCATGCCAATCATTGAGGTCGCCGTGAAGAAGGCATCAAAAATCAGGTGACTAACCAAAATCCCCACCAACGACAGCGGAATGGCCACCATCATCACCAACGGCGTTTTAAAGGATTGAAACCAGCCGATAATCAGCATGTAAATGACAATCAGCACCACAACAAAGGCAATCCCCAAATCGCGGAAAACTTCATAGGTGATTTGCCATTCCCCGTCCCATTTCATGGCCAACTCTTCTTGCGTAAACGGCTGTCCGGCGTAGTAAGTCTTCAGGCTCAGCTCGCCGGCGCGGACTTTTTCGGCAATTCGCCGGTCAATATCCATAATTGCATATACCGGGCTTTCCAACTCGCCGGCCACATCAGCGGTAATGTAGACGACGCGCTGCTGATTTTTGCGATAAATGTTGTGATCCTGCGTCTGCGGAGTCAGGCGGGTCAAATCGCCAATCGCTACCAAATGGCCCGAGCGGGACATCACCCGCAGGCTTTTAAGCGCTGTCAGATCGGAGCGCTCGGCCTCGCCTAAGCGCAGCAGCACCGGCACGGGTTCGGCATCGTTTGGCTGATATAATGTTGTGGACGATAAACCGTGCAGACCCAGGCCCAGGGCATTGACAATCTGCTGCGGGCTGACGCCGCTCAAGGCCGCTTTTTCGCGATCAATCTCAAATTTATACTCCGGCTGTTCGGCCTCGACATACCAGTCCACATCAACGACGCCGGGGGTTTGCTGAAAAATGGCTTTGACTTTTTCGGCGGCGGCAATTTGGGCGGCGTAATCCGGGCCGTAAATCTCGGCCACCAGCGTAGAAAGCACCGGCGGGCCGGGCGGCACCTCGGCGATTTTGACATTGGCCTGATGCTTATTGCCAATGGCCTGCGCTGTGGCCCGGATGCGTTTGGCAATGGCGTGGCTTTGCTCACTGCGTTCATTTTTGGCGGTCAGGTTAAGCTGAATATCGGCCACATTGGAGCCGCGTCGCAGATCATAATGGCGCACTAAACCGTTGAAGTTAATCGGCGCGGCCGTCCCGACATAGGTTTGATAATTGACAACTTCCGGCTGCGTGCGCAGATAGGCGGCAATTTCCTGGGTGACGGCGGCGGTTCGCTCCAGCGTTGCGCCTTCCGGCATGTCGATAATCACCTGGATTTCGTTTTTGTTGTCGAAGGGCAGCATCTTTACTGCCACCAGTTTAAAGTAAAACAGCAGCAGTGAGCCCAGCAGCAGGACAACAATAACTCCGATAAACGTCCAGCGTTTGGCGGCGCTTTCGATCATCGGCTCGATGGCCGCGCGATACAAGCGATAGATGCGGGTTTTTTCCAGGGCGTAGGCCTCGCCATGGCTGTGATCGGCTTCGCTTCGCAGCAAGCGATAGGCCAGCCAGGGCGTCATCGTTAAAGCCACGATCAACGAGAAAAGCATGGCCATCGCCGCCCCAATCGGCATCGGACTCATGTACGGCCCCATCAGACCGGAGACAAATGCCATCGGCAACACCGAAGCGATGACAGTAAACGTGGCCAGAATGGTCGGATTGCCGACTTCGTCAATCGCCGTAATGGCCGCTTGCAAAAAAGGCAGGCGTTTCATCTTAAAATGGCGGTGCATGTTTTCGGCGATAATGATGGAATCATCCACGACAATACCGGTCACAAATACCAGCGCAAACAAGGTGATGCGGTTGAGCGTGTAGCCATACATGTAGTAAACAAACAGCGTCAGGGCAAAGGTAACCGGCACCGAGGCAAAAACGACCAGCCCGCCGCGCCAGCCCATGGCCAACGTCACAAAGATGGTGACCGAAACAATGGCCCAAAACAAATGCCGCAGCAGTTCATGGACTTTTTCCGAGGCCGATTCGCCATAATTGCGAACGATGGTGGCCTGAATCTCCGCCGGAATCAAGCGGCCTTTTAACGTTTCAACTTTTTCTTCGATGTGAGCGGCGATGCGCGTGGCATCGGCGCCTTTGCGCTTGGAAACAGCAATGGTCACCGCCGGATATTCGCCGGCCGGTTGATTGGCGGCCGCGCCAAATCCAAAAGCCACATAGCGTTGCGCTTCTTCCGGTCCATCCACAATGGTGGCGAATTGCTTCAGATAAACCGGGCTGTTTTGATAAACGCCGACGACCAGATTTTCGACATCAGCCGCCGATTGCAGAAAATTACCAACCTCAACCGAATATTCCACATCGCCGGTGTTGAAAAGACCGGCATGACCTTGCTGATTCAAACCCGGAATTTGCTGGGCCAGCATCAGCGGATCAATCATGTACCCGGCCATTTTTTGTGGATTGAGGATGACCCGGATTTGGCGGTCGCGGCCGCCGATCAACCGGGTTTCGGCCACGTCCGTGATCTGCTTTATTTCGGTGGACAACTCGGCGGCGACCCGGCGCAGCGCAAAGTCATCATACTTATCGCTCCACAGCGTCAGGGCCAGCATGGGCACATCGTCAATGGCCTTGCTTTTGATCAAGGGCAGCGATACACCGGCCGGCATTTTATCCATATTTTTGGAGATTTCATTATACAGCTTAAATAAACTGCGATCGGTGTCTTCCCCAACTTTGTAACGGATAATCAGCATGGCCATTTCCGGCATCGACGTGGAATAAACATACTCTACACCGGGGATGTTGGCGGCGATCTTCTCCAAAGGCTTGGCCACCCGATTTTCGACTTCGGTCGGATTAGCGCCCGGATAGCGCACAAACACATCGGCAATCGGCACGCTGATTTGCGGCTCTTCTTCGCTGGGGGTCAAATAAGTGGCGTACGCGCCAATCGCCAAAAAAACCAGCATCAACAATGGCGTCAGCTTGGAGTCAATAAAAGCCTGGGCGATGCGCCCGGATAATCCGATTTTCATTGCTGCACCTCAACTTTTTGCCCATCCCGCAAACTACCGGCTTCGGCGCGGATGATTTGCTCGCCTGCGATTAAGCCGGACAAAACTTCTACCAAATCGCCTTCTTCATGCCCAACGCGAATCCAGCGTAAGGCCGCCTGCTGTTGACCGTTTACTGTAAAAACACCGGTCAACTGACCGCGCACAATCAGCCATGTTTTGGGAATCGTGACGGTCTGCCGCGCACCCTTTTTGAGGGTAACAGTGGCGGACAAACCGGATTTAAGCCCGGTCGTAGTCGTAGGCGCTAACCGAATCTTCACATCAAACTGGCGGCTGGCCGGATTGCCGCCGGCATTGACCTGAGCGACGCTGCCGGCCAACACGGCGTCCGGCAAACCCGCCAAAAGCACCTTGACCGAATCGCCCACGGTCACCAGCGCCACCTCGCTTTCCGGCGCCTGGCAGACAACCTGCCAGCGGCTTTGATCTTCGATGATTAAAAGCGGCATTCCGGGCGTGGCCATATCGCCTTGCTGGGCCATTTTTTGCACGATGTAGCCGTCAAAAGGCGCTTTAATTTCGCTATAATCCAGGATGTCGCGAATTTCCGTCTCCATTTCCCGCACGGCGTTGACGCGGGCCTGAGCCATATTGTAGGCCATTTCCACATCGTCAAATTCCTTTTGGGTCGCGCTTTTCTTGGCCAGCAGTTCTTTCATCCGGTTATAGTTTATTTCCACATTTTTGAAGGCCGCTTGCGCTTCCAGCAGATTGGCCTGCACCTGGGCTCGCTTGGCGGCTAAATCTTCGCTGCGCACTTTGACCAGCGTTTGCCCGGCCCGAACCCGGTCGCCGGCTTCGACCGCCAATGTTACAATCTGACCCATCACCTTGGTGCTTAAACGGGCAGATTTTTCGCCTTGCAACGTTCCGCTATAAACATAGTGCGCCGCCTGATCCGCCGTCGAAACGGTCAGGGCCTGCACACGCACAGCCGGCCCGCTTTCTGCCGGCTTGAACGCCGGTTTTGAACAAGATACCACTGCGCCCAGCGCGATCAACAGCCCGAATATCTTCATAAAAACACGCATTTTTGATCTCCTTCCTTATTTTTCGCTCAAGTTTTGTTCGTAAATGAGTTCCAGGTTAAAAATTGCCATTTTGTATTCAAACAGGGCCTTCAGCCGTTGCAACCGCATGTTGGACAAGGTCGCCTCGGCGCTGAGCAGATCTGTGGTCTTTTCCAGTCCTTGCGCGTATCGGTCCGCCGTAATGCGCAGACTTTCCGCGGCCTGTTTGACCGACTCATCGGCCAGCACGATTTGCTGCCGGGCTACGTCCCGCTTGCGCCAGGCGGCATCCGCTTCCAACACGGTTTGCCGTTGCATCTTGTCATATTCCAGATGTGCGTGTTTGAGTTCGGCTTTCGATTTTTGGATTTGGGCAATGCTTTCAAAGCCATTAAAGATGTTCCATTGCAGCACGATTCCGGCCATCCAGGCATCGGCTTCGCCGCCAAAGGCGCGGTCGTCGTTCCATTCCAGATTGGCAAACGCATTCAGATTTGGCAACAGCTTGAATGTCTGCATTCGGGATTGCAGTTGCAGGGCTTTGATGCGATATTGCATGGCTTGCCAGTCGGAGCGGTTTACGTTTAGCGCGGCAGAATCGGCCACGTTCACCGGAATGGTCAACGAATCGGTCAGGATTAAAGAGGCCGGCGGGGTCATGCCCAGCATAAAACACAGTTGGGCTTCGGCGTCTGCGGCCTGGCTGCCGGCCAGAGCCTGTTGACTTTCCAGCTCCAGTACACGCACATTCACTCGCAGCAAATCCGCTTGATTCAACAGGCCCTGTGCTGAATAATTCCGGGCCATCTCCTGATAAGCGCGCGCGGCGGTTTGGGCCTCGGCAATGACGCGCAGGCTTTGGCGGGCCAAAACTAATTGATAATAGACTTGCTTGACATAGAGGCTGATGTAGTGCATGGTGCGCGTTTCTTTGTGCCGCATGGCCTTTAAACCGGCTAAGGCTGCCCGACGGCCAAAAAAACCATCTGCGTTGAAAATCGGCTGCTTGACTTCCACTTTTGTCATGTAGTTGTCAAAATTGGCCGGATCATTTAGCAGTGTAGGGTCAAAATCCATTGCCGAAACAATTTCCTGCTTCAGCTTATAGCCAAAGACATTAAGCGGATCGTTGGTGCGTGTGGCCATCTCCGAAATCGCCACTTGCGGCAAAAAGACGGCCAACGTCCGGCGGGCGTCCGCAGCCATCACATCCGTGTCAGCCTCGGCCAGTTTGATTTCGTCGTTGTGGCGCCGGGCCAGATCCAGCGCTTCGGTCAGGCTAAGAGCCTGTTCGGCCGCGACATTATTGGCCAGGATCAGTGCGCCGAGCAGCGCCAATCGCACACCATGTTGGTAAAATTTACGCACAGGAACCTCCATTTAAATAATTATATACATATTTAAATAATTAAATTTACTATTTATAAAAAAATCGGCTAAACGACCGGCAGCATGCAATTTTCAATGCAATGCACAACTTGACTCAAGCGTTGATGACGCAGAAAGTAGTATGTATTTTTACCATCGCGCCGGCAATTCAAAACCCCGCGATCCTTCATCACCCGCAGATGGTTGGACACAACGGCCTGCTCCAGCCCCAACGCTTCGTAAATTTCCGTAACCGTGCGCATTTGCCCGTTGTTGAGCAGATCAACAATGGCCATACGCATGGGATGGGCAATGGCTTTGAGCATTTCCGCGGCATCTTCTAACTTTTCGACCGACAGGCGTTCGTTTAAACTCGGCATTTATAACTCCTTTCAATAAGTTACGTATTCAAATATATACATATTTATATATTATGCAAGCACTTTTTATTTAAAACTTGAAAAAATCGAACTGCTTGGATGAATGGACATCTTTCCAATTAAATTTGAAAATCGTCTGTGCTTTTTTTTGCCCCGTAGGGGCAAGCCGTTTGTAGAAAAATACGCAAAA
>CAYOLL010000130.1:0-17258 GCA_964404765.1 uncultured Gemmatimonadota bacterium
CCTAAGGGTTGAAGAGCAAAACCCTTAGGGTGAACTTACCCAAAGTTATTAAATTTGGCGTTCCTTAGTTTTATCGCGCCGAATCTATGCCATAGAGTTACCAGACAACCCGACGGGCAAATCGAAAGCGTTTTTGATAATATTCATGCCAAAAACGACTCAGCGTCACACCGGCTGTCTGGCTGGCGTGGACAAAATAACCGTTGCCCGCATAAATGCCCACATGTGAAACATCCGTGGTATTGGAGCTAAAAAAAACAAGATCGCCGATCAGCAACTTGTTTTTGTTGACTTTGAGTCCAATGTCTTTCTGCGCATCGGTCGTACGCGGCAGATCGTAGCCCAGACCCCGGTACACCCGCTCCGTCAGCGCCGAACAATCAATACCGCTCAGCTTGACCCCCCCATAACGATACGGCGTCTGCCACCACCAGCTTAGCTCTGCTTCCAGCACGTCAATATCTAACTTTGCGTTAATTTCCGTTGGATTTAGTTGAAAGTTAAACGTATCACGTTCGGGATACAGAACGTCGGCATCAGCCGGAATGAGTGAAATATCCGACGGGGCTTGTACCTCTGTTTGGACGGGCGCGGGTTGTATAACGGATGGCCTGATCGGTTGGATTGTGCTGCAATTTGAAATAAACAGCAGCAGGAAAAGATAAAAGCAATGCTTAAGCAGATGTGACATAAGAACTCATGCTTTGCGACCGAGCATGACATCAATCTTGCAGATATGGTTTTTTGTCCAGCTTTCTAACACGCCATGGAGCTCTTTCAGGTTCTGCAAACTGGCGCCGTTAACCCGGAGCCTTTCCTTATACTCTTCCAGATAAATGATAAAAGCGCGGTGTGCATCCTGATTTTTCTGGGCAATCGGACATTTGGCGCGGGTCATGCATATTTCTTCATACTCAAAATGTTTCTTAATATAGGTTTCTAAAAATCGCAGCGTGGCCGAAATAGATTCCGAACTTAAGCCTTTATTAATCTCAAGTTCCAGATCATTAATGAACCGAAAAAGATTGCAATGCTGTTTGTCAATCTTTTCCACACCGGTTTTAAAATCATCGTGCCATTCGATTGCCATAAAATATCCGTAAGCTATTCGAAATGGAGAGTCATTGTTGCGCATGAAACTTTAGGTAATTGCTCAAAAAGTGGTGGTAGACCGAACCTTGCGAAGGCTTCAGTGCACACTTTCACAAGTTTTGCAGTAAAGCCTTCGCAAGGTTGCCAACGCTTTTTGAGCAATTACAACTTTAGCTTCTGCGAAGTCTTTGGGAGCATCATCGTTTTGATGCGCAATTAACATTACAAGATACAATCACAAATGTGGAATGTCAAGATTCCTTGCCAAAATATCAAATTATCACCGCAACATCTGCTTGCAAAAGCCAAAAGGATTGACAGCATCCGCATAACCGATTACATTAATTGGGCAAATCAAAGCAGACGTAAAAAGAAAACCCTGCCGAGTCACCCATACCCGGCAGGGCCTTCATCCCATGTCCCTTCCACAATACAAGGAGGTATTGTATTCGGCATAACCGAACACTACAATTTTACAAAATTTGCAGGAATTGTCAAGAATTTATTTCGGAATTTTATACTTTTTTATCTTAAATTTGATTTAAGTGTACTAGTCAGAGACCTTTAGAACACTTTTAAAGTTGTCATTTCGACGTGTTTTTGGCCGAAATTTTCTTACAGGTAAACAAGATGCCGGATAAAAGCATTCCGACATGACAGTGCTCTAAAGGTTGTTGACCAATACATAAATTGTAAAAATCATAGAGCAACGGGTTCAACCTGACAAAACTCTTGACCCCGTAAGTTGCCGCTACGCTGATTGTATCGATGAAAGCCGCGGCATCCGCCCGGTGCACACTTACCAGCGGCCGGGCAAGTTCACCGTCAAGCTGACCGTCACCGACGATTCCGGCACGAAATGCGCCGTCGCCAGCGATACGATGACCATCGAAGCCAACGAGCAGCCGCTGCCGGTGATTGATGTGAAAAAGCCGTAGAGACAGGAATAGCAAACTTCAGCTTGCGCGTAAGCCGCCGGAACTGAGGGCTGCTTAATTTGAATGCCGGACCAGTCGTTGCAGGCCCCGTTGCGGCCGCAACTGGATGTTGTGGGGGCGGCGATTAGTTCACCAAAATCGATTTATATTCTGAATGAGGTAATTGATAAAATTGTTGAAATCCTGAAAACATGAAGTCAATGCTAACGAAAAAATGCAGCCGACCTGCTTCGCTCAGTGGTAGCTTGCAAGTTTTGTGGTATCTTGTTAGTCTGTAATCGTTTAGTAGCGGGACGGCTGATTTTCTGATTTTCTGATTTTCGGTGTTAGATTCCATGTTTCGGTGCGTCTTTCAATGGGGTGAATAGTAAAATGTTAACATTCTGGGTTATGCCTCTTGTTAAGCCTCTTGTTAATCTGGCTGAAAGTTTTATAGATAACACGATTCGTGACAAGGTTAAAAGTCCAAGAGTTGGTAGTGTTGTCTATTGTGATTTGACTGCAGGGTATGGGGATCACTCTGGGGTTTACGTTGGACGAAATAGAATTATACACCTCAACGGTGATGGGAAAGTTGAAAGCGTGTCTCCAAAGCAGTTTATTGACAGGCTTGGAGGTTTTAATACGGCTATGAGTATATATGTGTCGTGCGAAGGTTTGAAGCCTGTTGGTTCAAAAGAGGTGGCCGAACGTGCTAGGTCAATGCGGGGGAAGTGGCGGAATTATAATGTGCTCATGGATAATTGCCACCAGTTTACCGCTGGATGTTTGACTGGTGACTTCAATAATGCCAACAATTTTTTATGGATGTTGAAGGGAGAGGTTGAAGAGTGTCTCGGTTCAGATACATGGAGGGTGTGGGATATTGAGTTATTCGAGTGAAAATCTAACTATGGGTTGGACGGCACTTCCGCTGCGCGGAAGGTGCTCAACGCGGCGTTAGCATGCGCCAAGTTTGTCGCAATTTCCGCCGCTTGTTGCCCGTTCCGAGCAAGTTCTCTGCCCGCGCAAGTGTTTGCGCCAATTCAGCGAAGGGAGATGGTGAATTAGGCACGTTCGGCGTTCCAACCGATGCAAAGGCTTTGTGCTCGGCGGTAAGGTCGTTCTTCGATTCAAGCGGGGCGCGATGCTAACGAGCAGTGCAGGATGGGGCCGTCTTGCTGCAGCCGGATGTGTTAGCCTATTTCCCTGACTCCAAAAGCGTCAACAACGCTTTGCGTTCGCTGATCGCGCTCATTCCGAAACCACAGGCGCTTCCGCGCAAACCGCAAACAAAAGCCAATCTGCTTAAAAAAAGTAAAGCCGGTCAAAGAAAAGAACCGCAAGGGGCGTGATATTTTATTTTTCGGTGTCAGCCCGGATTTGCCCAACTTGATCGTCGTAGGCGATACGATTGAAGAAGTTCCGGCTCTGGCCCCACAAGTTGCCGTATCGCTGATCGCTTCCATGAAAGCCGCCGGTGATTTGTTACCCAATACCATCCCGTTTGCTTCGTGAGCTGCATGAAATACTCGGAACTTCCGATATGCGAATGCCCGCAATCAATTCGACGCAAGCCGATGGCGACAAAACCCTTGACTTTCTTCGGTCAAAAGCCGAAATTAGACCTTGTGACGTATGTTGCAAGGTCTAATTATTTTGTGGAGGTATGAACCAATGAAGCATGTTGCTCCGTTACGCTATGATGTCATTTTCAAAAAAGCCTTTGGCCGGCCGGAAGTCTTTACCGCTTTTGCCAATGATTTTTTGGGCATTCATCTTGAAATTGATAAAGTCACTCAGGAAAAAGCTTTTGATATTCCGATCGGTCCGGTCAAGCCGCGTTTTGATCTGTATGCCGAAGACTTGAAAAATCGGGTGATTGTGGATATTCAGCAGCAGCGCTATCCCGATCATTACGACCGATTTTTGTATTATCACTGTGCCGCTTTGCTGGAACAAGCCGCGCGTTCCAAGGCGTATAAACCCGATCTGACGGTTTATACGCTGGTGGTTCTGACATCAGGCGATTGGCATAAAACGGATATGGCGTTTATTGATTTTGACCCGAAGAATCGAAAAGGCGAGCGGCTCCATGAAATTTCCCACAAATTGATCTACATCTGCCCGCGTTATGCAAACGACGACACCCCGCCCGAATTGCGTGAGTGGATGGAAGCGATTGTGGATACATTCGATGAAGAAGTGGACGAAACGAAGTATCGCCCGGAGATTCAGCACATCTTTGATTTGATTGAAAAAAGCCTGGTAACGCCGGAAGAAAATGCGCGGATGAAAGAGCAGGAAGGACAGAATCAAAAAGTCAAAGAGCTGGAGGAACAAGTTAGTAAAAGCAAGGAAGAAGAGCGGAAAGAAATTGCCAAAAATATGCTGGCAATGGAACTGCTTACGGTTGAGCAAATTGCAACCGCAACCGGTTTGGCAGTTGATCAAGTTAGCAAAATTGAAACAGAAATGACGCGATAGCGGCGATACGATTGAAGATCGAGACATGGACCAAAAGGAGAAAAAACGCTATGCGCGGTAAAGAAAAAAGCTCCATCTCAAAAGCCGCATCCATTGAAGAAATGGTTGAATTTTGGGATACGCACAGCTTGGCCGATTACGAGGATCAAACCCATGAGGTTGAAATGACCTTTGATCCGGCCGCCCGGCGAAACTATATTGGCATTGATCCCGACTTGTTGGCAGAATTGCGGCAAATTGCAATGCAGCGAAAGATCACCACGCAAACATTGGTAAATCTCTGGTTGAACCAACAGGTGTCCGTATTTAAGCTGCAAGTATCTCATTAGCCAACGCGCAGCCCCTGCCGGTGATTGATGTGAAGAAGCCGTAAGTTATAGCACGTAGCTAAGATACCTGCTTTCTTGGCGAAAGCGGGTATCTGTCACAAAGTAAGGAATCCGACAGCATGAACACACTCTACGATTTGCAACTAACCATTGAAACGCTGAATGACGGCGACTATCGCTATATGGCGACCAGCCCGGACTTGCCCAACTTGATCGTCGCAGGCGATACGATTGAAGAAGTTCTGGCTCTGGCCCCACAAGTTGCCGCATCGCTGATTGCTTCCATGAAAGCCGCCGGTGATTGATGTGAGGAATCCGTAATCATATTTGAACAGAAAGAGGTGTATCATGCCGATTGTATACGAGACAACAGCTTGCATTGCCGAAAACGGCCATCTGCTGTTGGATGTAGAGGATTTGCCCTTTGAAAAAGGCACTCGATTTGTCGTCAAGTTGATGCCGCAGACGGGTTTTGATGCCGATGCATTTAAGCAACGAATGCAAGCCTTCATTGAAAAGTGCGCGCGGAATAGTCCGTATCCGGGAATGACCAAAGAGCAGATTATCGCAGAATTGCGCCGCCAGCGCGAGGAAATGTATGCCGAACCCGCTGCGAATTAGCCTGGATACGAATATTTTTATCTTCGGCATACGCAATATTGATCCGTTTTCAGCGATCATTTTGAAGAATCTATTTCGATTTGATATTCGCATTCCGGCTCAAGTTGAGAAGGAGTTGCGAAATAATGTTTCGTCGGCTGAGCTAAGGGAATTTTATGATCTGGTTGAGCCTCTTTCTACATTCGAGGTTTTCTATCAACCGTCGGATTCAACCGTTTTGGGGGCGTACCGCAGTCTTGGTCTGAAAACGGGTGATGCCATAATCGCCGCGTTTTGCAAGACCGAAAACATTGCAATATTAATCTCAGAAAATCGCCACTTTTTGAAACGCCTGCCTCTGCAAGTGTTTGAAGTTTTGGATAGCGAGTCATTTTGCAAGAGATTCCGATTGGAATGAACACGCTCTACGATTTGCAATTGACCATTAAATCACTGGATGACGACGACTATCGCTATCTGGCAACCAGCCCGGACTTGCCCAACTTGATCGTCGTAGGCGATAAGATTGAAGAAATTCTGGCTCTGGCCCCACAAGTTGCCGCGTCACTGATTGCTTCCATGAAAACCGCCGGCGATTTGTTACCCAATACCATCCCGTTTGCTTCGTGAGCTGCATGAAATACACGGAACTTCCGATATGCGAATGCCCGCAATCAATTCGACGCAAGCCGATGGAGACAAAACCCTTGACTTTCTTTGGTCAAAAGCCGAAATTAGACCTTGTGACGTATGTTGCAAGGTCTAATTCTTTTGTGGAGGTATGAACCAATGAAGCATGTAGCCCCATTACGATATGATGTCATTTTCAAGAAAGCCTTTTGTGATCCCGAAATTTTTATCGCTTTCGTGAAAGATTTTGTCGGCATCAGTCTGGAAATCACCAAAGTCGAAACCGAGAAATCGTTTCAACGCCCGGTTGGTCATGTCCGGCCGCGTTTCGATCTGTTTGCCGAAGATATAAAAAACCGGGTCATCGTGGAGATACAGCATGAGCGGTATCCAGATCATTATGACAAGTTTTTGTATTACCATTCCGCGGCGTTGCTGGAACAAGTTGAACGCTCGGAGAATTATCGCCCACCGTTAGCCGTTTATACAATTGTGGTTTTGACTTCCGGGGATAAAATTAAACGCGCCATCGGGATTAGCGATATGGATCCAAAAGACCCGGAAGACAACAATGCGGCGTTCGGTGTTTTTCGTCACAAGCTTGTTTTCCTTTGCCCTAAATATGCTACGGAAAAAACGCCGGAGCCGTATCGGGAATGGTTGGAGGCGATTCAAGATACGCTAGACGAGCAGGTGGACGAATCTCATTATCAGCGCTCAGTAGTTCGTAAGATATTTGATTGGATTGACGCCAGTCGCGTATCGCCGGAAGATAAGGAGCGAATGATTGAGGAGTTCAATCAAGATGCGCTATTGAAAGAAAAGCTTCAGGAGTCCGAAGAGACGATCAAAAATGATAAGGCTAAAGAAATTGCCCGCGATATGTTGAAAGAAGGATTGTCGCTTGAACAAATTTCTCGAATCACGAAGCTAACGATAGAGCAAATCAAAGAACTTTCGGCGGAGTGATGCGCTAACTATGCTTGCAGGCGACCGGCACGGTTTCTCCGCGCCGAGTCGGGCGGACGATTTCCAAGCGCATCCGTACGGCGGCCCGGGTTTGCCCAACTTAATCGTCGTGGGCGATACGATTGAAGAAGTTCAGGCATTGGCTCCCACAAGTTGCTGCATCGCTGATCGCTTCCATGAAAACCGCCGGCGATTTGTTACCCAGCACGATGAAAATCATCCCATCATTACCATTCGTCTCTCGGGTTATGGTTGCCGCATGAAATATTCGGAACTTCTAATATGCGGATGCCCGCGATCAATCCGGCGCAAGCCGCTGGAGACAAAACTCTTGACTTTACCCAATCAAATGTGGAAATTAGACTTTGTAGTGAATGGTGCAAGGTCTAATTCTTTTCTGGAGGTATGATACGATGATACACGTTGCCCCATTACGATATGATGTCATTTTTAAAAAGGCATTTGGCGATCCAGAAATCTTTACCGCCTTTGTCAAAGACTTTATTGGCGTCAATATCGAGATCACGAAAGTCGAAATGGAAAAATCCTTTCGCCCCTCAATTGGGCCGGTGGATTCACGTTTCGATCTGTTTGCTGAGGATACGAAGAATCGCATTGTTGTGGATATTCAGCAGGATCGCTTAACCGATCATTATGATCGGTTTTTGTATTATCATTGCGCAGCGATGCTGGAGCTAACCGCTCGCACGAAAACGTATCGGTCGGACATCAAAGTCTATACGCTGGTCGTTTTAACTTCCGGCGATAAACATCAAGTAGATATTGCCACAATTGATTTTGATCCGAAGGATTTAAAGGGTCGGCCGCTCAAAGAGATTTCGCACAAGATCATCTATATCTGTCCAAAATATGTCAATGACGAAACGCCCGCCGCTTATCGGGAATGGTTGCAAGCAATTGATGACACTCTGGATGAGGAAGTGGATGAAACGCAATACACGAATCCAGCCATCCGAAAGGTTTTCGATTGCATCGAAGAAAGCCAAGTCACGCCGCAAGATCGAGCAAAGATGAAGGATGAATCTGCTCGAAAAGAAACAGTGGAAGAGCAGATTAGCAAAAGCAAGGAAGAAGAGCGAAAAGAAATTGCTCGCAAAATGCTAAATAGAGGGCGGCCATTGGAAGAAATTTCTGAAGATACCGGCCTGACGATTGCTCAAATCAAAGAACTTTCGGCCGAGTGACGCGCTAACGAATACTTGCAGGCGACCGGCACGGTTTCTCCGCGCCGAGTCGGGCGGACGATTTCCAAGCGCATCCGTACGGCGGCCCGGGTTTGCCCAACTTAATCGTCGTAGGCGATACGATTGAAGAAGTTCCGGCTCTGGCCCCACAAGTTGTTGCGAAGAAGTTCGTTTTAGTCCGGTCGGGAAGGTAAATACATGAAACCAAAAGTTTACATCGAAACAAGCGTCATCAGCTATCTCACGGCGCGGCCAAGCCGCGATCTTGTCATTGCGGGTCGCCAAGAAATCACACGAGAGTGGTGGGAAAACCGACGCCCGGACTTTTCGTTGTATATTTCTCCATTCGTTATCCAAGAAGCCAGCGCAGGCGATGAAAGAGCAGCTAAGAAGCGTTTATCCGAACTGAAACCTATTCCTATTCTCGAATTGAATGAATCCAATCCCAGGAATGTGAATGTCCTGTTATTTGTACACCCGAAGAATTGATGGGAGAGTGATAAAATGTGGGATGACCCAATTGTCTCTGAAATTCGCAAAGTTCGTGAAACTCATGCCGCAAGATTCAATTTTGATTTACGAGCAATCTATCTTGACATGAAGAAGAAAGAACTTGAATACAAGAAAGAAGGTTGGAAAGTCGTGTCATTTCAACCGAAAAAGCTCAAACGGCGGACACAACAAATTAAGCGCATTGGTCATAATATAGTCGCAAGTATCTGAAAATTTATGACGCTAACGAGGCTTGCAGGCGACCGGCGCGGCTTCTCCGCGCCGAGTGGGTTTGCCCAACTTAATCGTCGTAGGCGATACGATTGAAGAAGTTCTGGCTCTGGCCCCACAAGTTGCTGCATCGCTGATCGCTTCCATGAAAACCGCCGCAGGACTTTAAGATTATTATGTTTATCGAAGACATCATCTGGTCACCGCAAGTGATTGACAAACTAAACTGGAAACACGGCGTCTTGCCTGAAGAAGTGGATATAGTGCTGTTTGGTCATCCGGTGTTCCGAAAGATTCAAAAAGGTCATGTGCCGGGCGAACATTTGTAAGCTGCTTTGGGTCAAACGCAAGCCGGACGCTATCTTATCGTCTACTTTAATCTACAAAAAAACCCGCGAGGCGTTGATTATTTCTGCTCGTGATATGAATGACGCTGAAAGGAAGCAGTATGAAAAAGTCTAACAAATTGCCACAACTCAAGAGCTATGAGGAAATGGCTGATTTCTGGGACGAACATAGTCTGGCCGACTATTGGGATCAAACCGAACCGGCCGAGTTTGAGATTTCGCCACAGGCTCGGCGCCGCTATATGGTCGCTGTGGATCGAGATTTGCTGACCCGGATCGGACAACTGGCCCGACAACGCGGGGTCAGCACCGAAAGTTTGGTCAATTTGTTACTGGAGCAACGGTTACAACAAATGCAAATTACTATATGAATGAAGACGGAGCCGCTGATGCTTTCTTATCACGATTGAAGAAGTTCTGGCTCTGACCCGCCACAAACGGATTTTGATGCTGATGTATTTAAGCAACGAATGCAAGCCTTCATTGAAAAGTGCGCGCGGAATAATCCCTATCCGGGGATGACCAAAGAACAGATTATCGCGGAATTGCGCCGCCAGCGCGAGGAAATGTATGCCGAGCCTGCCACGAATTAGCCTGGATACGAATGCCTTTATCTTCGGCATACGCAATATTGATCCGTTTTCCGCGATCGTTTTGAAGAATCTATTCCGATTTGATGTTCGCATTCCGGCTCAAGTTGAGAAAGAGTTGAGAAATAATGTTTCGTTATCTATCAACCGCCGGATTCAACCGTTTTTGGGATGACAATTGGCGCCGGATTGGGCCGAGTGGGCGGGTTCTTATAAAATTTGGTTGCGCCGTCAGGATCAATATCGTCGCACAATCAAAGAATTGCGCCAACAAACTCCGGGTATTGGCGGCTTGATGAGGAGAACCGCCCGACATGAAGCCATTCCTGTCACATGACGCTGGTCTTCTTGTCATTGGGCACAATCGCTTTACGCCAGTATGCGCCAAGTTTGAATCGTCAAGCCAACTGAACCCGTTGAGAAATGTCATTTCTATGGACAGCAAAAAGCCGGAGGCGAGTCATCGTATCCGGCTTTTTTAGTTGGTAACATCAAACCTTGCGAAGGTTAAACTTGTTGCGGAAGTCAATATCTTCAGGACTTTCACAAATTTATAGGCGGGAACCTTCGCAAGGTTAACCTACATGTATCAAATTGCTTGACCTATTTGCTGAATGACAATATCTTTACCGCCCGTTTGAACTAACGCTTTCATACCCAATCCTCAACACCCTGAAAGAGAGGTTTCCGATGGCTGAGAATCGTATTGACATTAGCCTGAGCGCGGAAGAGCGCCAGACAATTCTGAACCATATCAAGACGCTGAAGGAAAGTATGCCCTTCCTGATCGGCTTGACGAAGGAGCAGCGCCAGAAAATGCTCAAGATGAGCGACAAGGCGACTGTGTTTGTCAGCAAGGCCCTGGAGTTGGCCAATCAGGAGCCGGATTTTTTGCCGCGCAACTTTGATGTCAGCGTCATGCGGCGGGATGTGGAGCTATATCAATCGCTGTTAATTATCCAGCAAACGCTGATGCAGGTGGTCGAGCTGATTGACGATACCACCCGGCAGGCCGGCAGTGAGGCTTATGAGTCGGCCTTGACGGTCTATCAGTACGCCAAAAACAGCCGTTCCGGCGTCGAAGGACTGGATCAGGTGGTCAGTGAGCTTGGAAAGATATTCAGCAGTCAGGGTCGGAAGGGTAAAGCGACGGCTAAGCCGACGACGTAAGCCTATATGACGACGCTTTCGTCTATCGCATACATGCTATGCTGTATATATGACGGCGTTATTGACTGCGCTGTCTATGTTATGCTGCATATATAACGATGCTATTGACTATTATATCTATGTTATGGAACATATTCGACTATGTTTATTGATAATATAGATATGTTTAAAGAGCCGACATATATGTATTTCGTTAAATTTAGGCTCTACTTTAAAGGAGAGATGTTATGTTGAAGCAATTTATTCGCGCCGCTATGATCGGTTTGTTTAGCCTGAGCCTATGCGGATCGGCTTTGGCCGCCACAAACATCGGCACGGTTCAGGCTGTGCGCGATCTGGATTTATCCACCCGCAATGTGACGGTGGTGTTTGACCCGGAGGCCAACGACATCAGCCGCTTTATGGCCGACAAGACGCCGCAAACCGAAGTGGTCGAAATTGATATGAGTCATTTCACCAAAGGCGAGTTGATGAGCGCCCTGCATGGCCCGGCCAATATTATTTGTGCGCTGCATATCAATGATGAGCGACCAACCGGGCTACAGCCGGGGCAATATCGCCTGAATCTGCCGCAGAGCAAAGCCGACTGGCAAACTACCGGGCAACCCTATTTAGATGCCAGCGCCTTGATTGTGCATTTTACCCATTTCCGGCCGGCCAACTATGTGACCGAGTTATTTGATCACATGATCAGTCGGCGGCCCGGTTATGGGGAAACGCCGCCGGGTCATGCGGGCAATGGTCCTGAATTGGCGCAACCGATGAGCGAGTTCGGCAGCCGGCCCATGTTGATGGGTTTGATTGAAGTGACACAGAAGACGGGCGGCGCTCGCGGCGGACGGGCCACAATCACGGTCAACAGCACTGCCGTTACAGTCGCCAATGACGGCTTGTGCACTTTACCGGAAGCCGTTACGTCAGCCAATACGAATGCGGTTTCCGGCGCGGCCGTCGGAGAATGTGCCGCCGGTTCCGGCGCGGATGTGGTTGATTTGACAGGCGTGAGCGGCACGATTACCCTGACTACCGGTTTGACAGTCTCCAGCAGCATCACCTTTAACGGACCAGGCGCGGCTAATCTGACCGTTAGCGGCAACAACCTCGTGCGCTTCTTTAACTGTACGACCGGCGGGGTGACGATTAACGTCAATGATTTGACTATTACCGGTGGCCGCAGCGGCTTTGGCTCAAACTTTGGCGGAGCGATCCGCGTCAGCGCCAGCCTGGACACGCTGGCTATCAGTCGTTGCAATATCACCGGCAGCGCCGCTATTTCTAACGGCGCTGGTGGTGGCTTGTTTTTTAGCTCAAATGGTGGCAGTCTGACGATGACCAATTGCGCCGTCAGCGGGAACGCAACGACGGGAAACGGTTTTGCAGGTGGAATATACTTTTCTCCAAGCCCGGGCAGCCTGACGATGACCGATTGCACGATGAGCGTCAACACAGCGGCGGGACTCGGCGGCGGTGGTTTATATACAAATGGTAATGGCGCAACCACTGCCAGTCTGACCGGCTGCACCATCAGCGGTAATACCAGCGCCAATCAGGGCGGCGGAATTAACAATCAAGCATGCGCTATGACCCTGACCCACTGCACGGTCAGCGGCAACACAGCGAGTGGTGGTGGATTGGGCGGCGGGATTCTAAATGCCACCTTCGTGGTGGGCCAACCGGCCATTACCAATCTGAATCATTGCACCATCGCCACGAATATCGGCGCCGAGGTAAGCGGTGTAGAGAACGCAGCTGTTGGCGCCGGCAGAGCGGTTACCGTCAACCTGACCCATACCATTATCGCCCAAAACAGCGTCGGCCCGCAAATCACCAATTATGGTGGCGGCGGCACGGAAACAATCACTAACAATGGCTACAACCTGATCGGTGATATGCCGTCCTTTGCCGCCGGCGCAGGCGATCTGTTTAGCATCAACCCCCTGCTCAACGCTTTAGCCAACAATGGCGGCCTGACCCAGACCCACAGCCTGCACGCCTACAGCCCGGCCATTGAGAACGGCAACAACGCCGGCGCGCCGGCCAACGATCAGCGCGGGGCCGGTTTTACCCGGATTTTAGACGGCGACAATACCGCAGGCGCTACAATTGACATCGGCGCGGTCGAATTCCCGGCGGCTTCGACATTGGATCGGCTGGGCGTGACCTTAGACGCCTCCGGCAATCTGATCATCAACGACGTGGGCGCGGCCACCGATGATAATGTCCGCATCCAATCGGACACGGGCGGCAGCCGCTTTATCATCACAGAGCTGGGCGGCCTGCTCATCCAGACGGACATTGCGGGGGCGACCGGTGACGGCACCAGCACGGTCAATGTGCCTTTTGCCGCGGTCACCGGTACGCGAGTTGATGTCAATCTGCTATATGGTAATGATATATTAG
This sequence comes from uncultured Gemmatimonadota bacterium, assembly GCA_964404765.1. Classification (GTDB taxonomy): domain Bacteria; phylum 4572-55; class 4572-55; order 4572-55; family 4572-55; genus CAYOLL01. The sequence goes on from CAYOLL010000130.1 coordinate 13,460, forward strand.
ACGTTAACTATGCCCTGGGCAATTTTTCCAAGACACTCAATTATGCCGGCGGCTATCAAAGCAGCGGGGATCAAATGTCGCTAACCGGGGGCGGGACGTTTGCGACCGTGACCCATACATTTGTGAATGCCAATGACGGCAGCGTGGCTGTTACCAGCAATCAAATTATCACCTACACCGGCCTTGAGCCGATCACGGACAACCTCAGCGCGACCAACCGCGTCTTTGACTTTACCGGCGCGACGGAGACGATCACCCTGAGCGATGACGCGACGACCAACGACAATATCTCCTTTATTGACTCGGATTTGGGCGAGTCGGTCACCTTTGTCAATCCAACAGCGTCTTTAACCGTCCAAACCTTTAACGGCACGGGTGCGGACAACCTCAACGTGCAGGGCTTAGACGCACAGTTTAACGATAACCTGACCCTGGACGGCGATGCTGACGATACAATCAACTTCCAAACCAACAACACTGCCCTGAACGGCGGCAATTTGCTCGGTGATGCCCAGGTCATTAACTTTGCGGCGGGTATTGGGGTGACTACAACCGTGGCGGGCACGGTCAGTCTGACCGCCGGCAATAATATTGTGATGAACAACCCGTCAAGTATTACTACGGTGAACGGCAATATCAGCTTGACCGCCAATGCCGCCGGCACAGGCATCGGTAATTTCGTTGGCATTAACATGAACAATGCCGATATTATCACTACCGGCAGCGGCAGTATTTCCCTGACCGGCTTTGGCGGTGATGACGCGGCCAGCGCCAGTCATCACGGCGTGCTCATACAAAATACGGCGACCGTGCAATCCACCGGGAGCGGGACCATCACCCTCATCGGAACAAGCGGCGTTGGTAACAACCTCTCTCGCGGTGTTTTTATCCTCGGCGCCGGAACACTGGTTACATCCATTACCGGGAATATTCAAATCACCGGCGATAACAGCACGACCCTAACTGGCACGGGCGGCGGCAATATCGGCATAAGCATCGACACCGGTGCGGTTGTTTCATCAACCGGAACCGGCGTTAACGCGGCGCAAATCAATCTGATCGGCGTTGGCGGCAGCGGCAGCTTCTCCAACTTCGGTATTCATATCAACGGCGCGAACGCTTTGGTGACCGCTATCGACGGCGATATCACCGTCAATGGCACGGGCAATGGCGGCGGGGCGAGCTTTTTTAACCCCGGCGTTTTAATGGATCTCGGCGGCGCGATAACCTCAACCGGCACGGGGGCGAATGCCGCCGATATTACGGTCGGCGGGCAGGGCGGCACAGGCACGGGCGGCGTACATTCCGGGGTTGCTTTTAATTCCCGCATCATCACGATTGATGGCGATATCATTATCACCGGAACCGGCGGCACCCAAGGTAATACCAACCGCGGCATCGTTTTAGAAGTGTCGGGTCAAACTGCCTCAACCGGCACAGGCAACGTGACCTTAGACGGACGCGGTGGTAACGGCAGCGATAGTCACGGCATTTACGTCGATACGACCGGTCTGGTGGGAGCGGCCAGCGGCGCCGGGACATTGACCATGATCGGTATCGTCACCGGGACCGGTCGGGAAATTGTTATTGTCGAAGCCATAGATACAAATGGCCCGCACATTTACAACGGCTCGGTCTCATACGAAAATACGGCGGCCAAAGCCATGTCCGGCACCAGCTTTGATTTTAACGAAGACGTGACTTTTGGCGCCAACGGCGTCACCTTCGACGCGCCGGCCAACGTCTTTGGCAACTGGACCAACGGCGGCGGCTATGCCCACAATGGCCAAATCGTCATTTTCGACGGCACAAATGCCGTCATCCCGCAAACCATCGGCGGCACGGCGATAACCACTTTCTTTCATCTGCGGATGAATAACAACGGCGTGGGAGCCTTGTTCGGCAATCGTCAAATCATCAGCAGCGCCCTGACTTTGGATGATGGCCTGATCAATCCCAACGGTTATGATTTGATCTTCCCGACCCCGACGGTGACCATCAACAATGCCGGCAATGCCAGCTTTGTCCTGGCCGATCATGAACTGAATGCGACCAGCGAGATCATTGTCGGCAGCTTTACCGCCGGAATGACCCAAATCTTCCCGGTCGGCATCAACAGCCGCACGTCGTATATGCCGGTCACGCTGACCATCGCCGCCTTAGAAGACAGTGTGCGGGTTTTTGTGCTGGATGAAGCGTTCAGCAATGGGACAATGGCCGGGACGCTGCTCTCCACCGGTGTGGTGCGCGGCACCTGGGATGTCGGCGTCAATGACGGAACATTGGGCGCGGCCTTAATGACCATGCAGGTGCAATGGAACAGCGGCGATCAAGCGGCTCTGTTCAGTGGGAACTACTGCCGGTTGGCCCATTTCATTTCCGGCGCGTGGGACAATTTCTACGCCGGGGCGGCTTCCGGCGGCGGGCCGTATACATTTACCCGGCCCAATATTACCGGCGCGGTCAGCCCGTTCTCCATGTTCGGCATGGGCGGCATTGTCCCGACGATGGGCGAGTGGGCGCTGATCATCATGACGCTGGCCTTTTTGAGCCTGGGCACGGTGGCCCTGCGGCGACATGCGCCCGCCAAAGTCAATGCGTAAAGCCAAACCTTGCGAAGGTTAAACTTGTTGCGGAGTCAATATCTTCAAGGTTCGCTGAACTCTCCGGCGTGAACCTTCGCAAGCTTCGCAAGGTTAGCTTATGGTTATGAGAAATGTCATTTCTGTGGATAGCAAAAAGCCGGATGCGAGCATTGACAGACAACATCGAAAGTGTTACCTTTGCCACTTTTTTAAAAGTGAAACTTTACCTGAACAGTTGTTAACTTTTTACAAGGAGAAATTTACATGTTCAAGCATTTTATTCAGTTGACGGCATTGGCAATAATTTGTTTAGGCATAAACAATCCGGCAGATGCAATCACAATCACGGTCACTGGCACGTCAGATAACGCTCTGGTTGGCAGTTTGGCGGCCAACGGCGCATGTGATCTGCGTGAAGCCATCGTGGCTGCTAGCACAGATGCCGTCGTGGGCGAGTGCCCGGCGGGCAGTGGAGCAGACGAAATTCAGTTTAACCTGTCCTACCCGGCTACCATTACGCTGGCTGCGGAATTCTTTATTACATCCCCAAGCAGCATAACCATTAGCGGTCCCGGCGCGGCCAATCTTCTTTTAAGCGGCGGCGGCAGCGTACGTGTTTTACACATCAACTCGACTGTCGCTACAATTAATGATCTGACGATTGCCAACGGTCTTGCCACTCTTGGTTTTGGGGATGATGGCGCCGGCATATTAATCTATAACCCGGGAACCACGCTTACGGTCAATCGCTGTGTGTTTACAAACAATAACGCCAATAATACAAATGATTATGGAATGGCTATTTCTGTCGGTATCGGCGGCGTGTCCACGGTTATCGCCAACGACTGCACGTTTTCCGGCAACAACGTCGCTGGCGTAGGCGATGCCGGCGGGGCGATTGCTGTTTATAATGACGGTACCTGTGTGCTAACCAGATGTACAATCTCCGGGAACAGCGCGGGAGACGGAGGCGGGGGGATTTATACCGAAGGCGTCACCACGTTAACGAACTGCACAATATCCGCCAACACAGCCAATGATTACGGTGGAGCCATTTATAATTCGGGTATACTGACCCTTATAAACTGCACGATATCGAATAATATCGTCAACGGCGCAACTTTTGGTGTCGTGGATAATGACGGAACAATTCATCTATCCAATACGATCATTGGCAACAGCGTCACTGGCGGTGGCGGGGATATTACAAGCGG